>JBGPLW010000015.1:0-16766 GCA_041486645.1 Gaiellaceae bacterium
CGCGCTCGTCCCGCATGCCGCCGCACGGCCGTGGCTGCTGCTCTGCCAGCATCGGCGCACGCGCATCATCTGCTACCCGCTGCGGGAGCACGAAGGCCTCGAGGAGCGCGCCCTGCTGCTCGGGCGCGCGCTCGCCGACGAGGGGCGCATCCGTATGCTGCGGAGGCTCGCGGCCGGCGACGCAACCCTCGCGGAGCTCGCGGAGACGGCGGGCGTGGCGCGTTCGACCGCGCACCACCATCTCGCGCATCTCCGCGCGGCCGGCATCGTGACGATGCACGGCAACGCGCGCGTGTACTGGTTCACGCTCCGGCGCGACGGCCTGGCCGACGCGCGCCGCTTGCTCGGTGATCTAGGCGGCGGCTGAGCCGACCTCGATTCGACGGACGCTCGCGCGCGCTCGGTGCGTGGGATGCGACGGGCTAGTCTCTGTCAATGCCGACGGTCGTCATCCCGTTCGCGGGCGTCGAGGGAAAGACGCGGCTGCACGCCTCGCGCCGAACGCGGCGTGAGCTCTCGCTCGCCATGCTCGGGGACGTTCTCGCAGCGGTCGTCGTGATCGGGACGGCGCGGGTCGTGACGGCCGACGCGGAAGGCGAGAAGCTCGCCCGCGAGCTGGGTGCAACGGTGATCGAGGATCCGGGCGGCGGCCAGGGGCCCGCCGTCGCCGCTGCGCTCACCGGACTCGAGCCCGGCGCGATCCTGATCGTGAACGCCGACGTGCCCTGTGTTCAGCCTGACGACCTGCGTGCGCTGCTCGCTGCCACGCCCGCCGGTGGCATCGCCCTCGTCGAGGCGCTCGACGGCACGACGAACGCATTGAGCATCCCCGCGCCCGGCGTCTTCGCGCCGCTCTACGGTCGCGACAGCGCGGCGCGCTTCGAGGCGCACGCGCGGGAGCTCGGGCTCGAGCCGGTGTCCGCAGCCATCCCGAACATCGCCGACGACATCGACACCGTCGAGGACCTGCGACGGCTCCACCTTCGTCTCGGCCCGCGCTCGCAGATGGTGCTCGCACGACTGCCGGTCGAGGCGCTGCAATGAAGGTGGTCGTGCTCTCCGGCGGGGTTGGCGGCGCGCGCTTCGTGCGCGGAGTCGTGGACGTCGCGGATCCGCTCGGCGTCACTGTGGTCGGGAATGTCGGCGACGACCTCGACGTGCTCGGCATGCGCGTCTCGCCGGACCTCGACTCGATTCTCTACGCGCTCGCCGGGCTGAACGACGAGACCCGCGGTTGGGGCCGCGCCGACGAGTCGTGGAATGCGCTCGCCACGGTCACCGAGCTCGGCGGCGAGTCGTGGTTTGCGCTCGGCGACCGCGACCTCGGCCTGCACCTCGTGCGCACGCAGGCGCTTCGCAGCGGCGAACCGCTGTCGGCGGTGACAGCTCGCCTCGCGCGCGCTCTCGGCGTCGAGACGACGTTGCTGCCCGCGACGGACGACCTGTTGCGCACCTGGATTGCGACCGCTGCCGGCGAGTTCACGTTCCAGGAGTGGTTCGTCGCGCGCGGGCATCGCGACGAGGTCGATGCACTCCGGTTCGAAGGCGCCGAGACCGCCGCCCCCGCGCCGGGCGTGCTCGATGCAATTGCGGCGGCCGACCTGCTGCTGATCGCGCCGAGCAATCCCTACGTCTCGATCGCGCCGATCCTCGCGGTGCCCGCGATCCGCTTCGCGCTTGCGAGCCGCCGCGTTCCGTGCGTGGCCGTCAGCCCGCTGATCGGCGGTCGCGCGGTGAAGGGCCCGGCCGACCGCATGCTCGCGCGCCTCGCGGGCGGGACGTCCCCGCGCCATGTAACAGACTGTTACAAGGGTTTGATCGACGTGCTCGTCATCGACGAGGCCGACGCGGACGACGTTGCCGGGCTCGGCTCGGTCAAGGCGGTGCCGACTCGCACGCTGATGTCCGGCGCCGATGCACGGCGCCGTCTCGCGGAGGTCGTGCTCGGCCTGGTGCCGGCGTGAGGGTCGCCGTCGTCGGCGGCACCGGCGACTTCGGGCTCGCGCTCGCACGACAGCTTGTGGCGGCGGGTCACGACGTCGTCGTCGGGTCGCGCGATGCGAAGCGCGCAGCCGAGAAGGCGGCCGAGGTCGGTGCGACTGGAGCGGCGAACGACGACGCTGTGCGCGGCGTCGAGCTCGTCGTGCTCGCGGTGAAGGCCGAGGCTGCACTTGCGACCGCCGCGTCTCTTGTCGACGCGATCGGCGAGACGCCGGTGCTCAGCGTCGCGAGCGAGCTTCGTTTCACGAAGGGCGGCGTCTTTCCCGGAGAGGACGCGCGCTCGATTGCAGAGCGAACGCAGGACACGCTTCGCGCCCCTGTCGTCGCGGGACTGCACTCGCTCGCCGCCGCATCGCTCGCGCACGGAAGAGCGGATGGAGACGCACTCGTCTGCGGCGACGACGCCGCAGCGAAGGAGCTCGTGCTCGCGCTCGTCGGCGCGGTCGTCACGGGACGCGCTCTCGATGCAGGGCCACTCGCGAGCGCGCGCGCCCTCGAGGGGTTGACCGCCGTGATCGTCAACCTGAACAAGCGCTACCGCGCACACGCGGGCGTTCAGGTCACCGGCCTGACGTGACCCTCGCCGAGGGCTTCAGCGTGTTCCCGGTCACGGGGATCCCCGAGCTGCGCGAGGGCGACGACCTCGCCGCGCTGATCGTCGAGCGCGTCGAGCTTGCGGACCTCGACGTCGTCGTCGTCGCACAGAAGGCGATCTCGAAGATCGAGGGGCGCGTCGTGCGTCTCGACGCGGTCGAGCCGTCCGAGCGCGCGCGCGAGATTGCAGGCGGCGAAGGCGATGCACAACGGATCGAATGGATCTTGCGCGAGGCGAAGCGCATTGTGCGCGTGCGCGCCCCGCTCGTCATCTGCGAGACACAGCACGGCTTCATCTGCGCTTCGGCCGGTGTCGACCAGTCGAACACGCCCGAAGAAGGGACGCTCGTGCTGCTGCCGGTCGACCCCGATGCGTCGGCCGCGGCACTGCGCGGGCAGCTCCGCGAGCGCACGGGCCGCGACGTCGGTGTGCTCGTGACGGACTCGTTCGGGCGACCCTGGCGCCAGGGCACGACCGACGTCGCGATCGGCGCGGCGGGCATCGAGGTGATGCGTGAGCTGTCGGGAGAGCGCGATCCGACCGGGTACGAGCTGAAGGCGACGGTGATCGCGGTCGCAGACGAGCTCGCCGGCGCGGCGCAGCTCGTCACAGGGAAGCTCGACCGCGTGCCCGTGTCGATCATCCGCGGCCTCGACATGCGCGGAACCGGCCGTGCGACCGACATCCCGATCCCGCCGGAGCTCGATCTGTTCGGTTAGGGTCGGCGCCATGGCCGAGGATGCGATCTCGACCGCAAATGCGCTGCTGCGTGAGAAGGGCTACGTCGAGCGTGACCTTGCGGTGCACGCCGGGCCTCGGGGCAAGGCGCTCCTCAAGGGCAACAAGATCATCAGCCCGTTCAGCGACGACGCGGAGCTCGTGCTCCGAGTCGCGCGCGAGCTCGTTCCGGCTGCCGCGGAGCTCGGCCACAAGCTGATCCGCCCGGCCGACCTGCGCGCGAAGCTCTAGGCGGGCGGCAGCCGCAGCGTGAGCGCGGCCTCGCTGCGCTCGAGCGTGCCGCCGTGGTCCGCGGCGATGCGCGCGGCGACGAGCGTGCCGAGCGAATCGAGCCCGCCCGGCGTGACCGTCAGCGTCCCGGGAGACACCTCGAGCGTCAGGTTTGCCGCGCCCGCGCGGGCTTCGAGCAGGAGGTGCAGCACCGCCTGCACGAGGAGCGGCTCCGGGCACGCGACGAGCTCCGGCTCCGCCGGGTAGCGCTCCTCGACCTCGAGCGACTTGCCCACGCCGTGGCGGACGAGCCGAAGCGCGGCGCCGGCTGCCGCAGCGAGGTCGCCGCGTGCCGACTCGTGGCCCGCCGGGCGCGCGAAGTCGAGCAGGCTGCCGAGGGTAGCCCTCATCTCGAGCGCCGCCTGGTGGACGAGCCGCAAGCGATCCTCGTCGTCCGTTCCGGGCGTCGCGTCTTCGAGCAGGAGATCCACGAGCCCGAGTACGCCGAAGAGAGGATTGGCCACGTCGTGCGCGACGTCCGCGGCCAGGTCGCCGAGTGCGGCCGAGCGCGCGAGCGGGGCGAGCTCGCGTTCGACGGGCGGGCGGCGGTCGTCCGGGAGGGACAGTATTGTTGACAAAAGAGCCAACCCCGCGTCAGTCATCCCGCAGAGCATGACCGATCCCATCACCTGTGTCGTCGCCGACGATCACCCGGCGATGCTGACCGCGGTGGCGGAGATCCTCGGCCGGAGCGGTTTCGCGGTCGTCGGCCGGGCGAGGGACGGCGGCGAGGCGCTCGCGCTCATCGAGTCGGAGAAGCCCGCTGTCGCCATCGTCGACGTCCGGATGCCGCGGCTTTCCGGGATCGAGG
Organism: Gaiellaceae bacterium; assembly: GCA_041486645.1. Classification (GTDB taxonomy): domain Bacteria; phylum Actinomycetota; class Thermoleophilia; order Gaiellales; family Gaiellaceae; genus Palsa-739. The sequence continues at coordinate 4,416 of JBGPLW010000015.1, forward strand.
TCGCGAGCCAGGCGGCAGTCACGTCGCCCGAGACCGCGATCGTCTTCTACACCGCCTTCGGCGACCGCGCGCTCCTCTCCGAGGCGCTCGACGTCGGGGCTCGCGGCTTCGTGCTCAAGGAGGCGCCCCTCGCCGACCTCGTCCGCGCCGCCGAGCGCGTCGCCGCCGGCGAGGCGTACGTCGACCCCGTGCTCGCCGGCGTGCTCGTGAGCAGCCATTTCGCCGACAATGCGCCCTCGCTCACGCAGCGCGAGCGCGAGGTGCTGCGTCTCCTCGCCGACGGGCTCGCGAACGAAGAGATCGGCAAGACCCTCCACATCTCGCCGGAGACCGTGCGCACGCATGTGCGCAAGGCGATGGCGAAGCTCGAGGCGGACACGCGCACACAGGCCGTCGCGACTGCGCTCCGCCAGTCCATCATCTCCTGATGGAGTTGCGGCGCGGCGATCTCGACCCGGACCCGGTGCGGCAGTTCGAGCGCTGGTATGCAGAAGCCGCCGCAGCGCAGCACTGGCCCGAGCGCACCGCCGTCGCAACCGCGACGAAGGACGGCGCGCCGTCGGTGCGCATGGTGCTTCTGAAGTCGTTCGACGAGCGCGGCCTCGTCTTCTTCACGCACACCACAAGCCGCAAGGGCAACGAGCTCGCCGCGAATCCGCGTGCGGCGCTGCTCCTCTACTGGGACTCGCTCGGACGGCAGGTACGGGTCGAGGGGAACGTGCAGCAGGTGTCGGCGGAGGAGTCCGACGCGTACTTCGCGACGCGTCCGCCTGGTGCACAGGCGGGTGCGGTCGCCTCACGACAGAGCGAGGTGCTCGCGAGCCGCGACGAGCTCGAGGCGCGCGTCGCGGAGCTCGACGGCGCAGCAGTCACGCGGCCGGAGACCTGGGGAGGCTTTCGCGTCGTTCCCGACGCCTGGGAGTTCTGGCAGCACCGTGACGACCGGCTGCACGATCGCTTTCGCTACCGCCGGGACGGCGGCGCGTGGGTCATCGAGCGGCTCTACCCCTGAGCGCCCGGCCGAGCTTCGCCAACCGGTCGTCCCACGCGCCGCCGACCTCGACCATCCAGGCGACGGCGTCGCCGAGCGGCGCGGGTGTGACCTCGTAGCGCGTCTCCCTTCCTACACGCGTTGCGCGCAGGAGCCCCGCGTCGGCGAGCGACACGAGCTGCTTCGCAACGGCCTGCCGCGTCACCGGCAGCTCCGCCGCGAGCTCGGTCGCCGTCGCGCTTCCTCGCGAGGCGACCGCTTCGACGAGCGAGCGCCGGCCCGGGTCGCCGAGCGCGTCGAAGACGCGGCTTACGCGACCGGAATCCACGCGAGCGCGTGCAGCTCGAGCGCCGTACCCCAGTCGGGTGCCGTCTCGACGACGTGCACGCGGGTGCCGCCCTCGACCTCCTCGAGCTCGAGGACGACCTCGCCCTCGTCGTCCCAGTCCAGGACGAGGCGCTCGCCAGGCTCTGCCTCACGCACGACTGCGCGCCGCTCCTCGCCGTTCTCCCAGCGGAAGACGCCGGCGCCGCCCGGCTGCGCATCGAGCTCGACCTCGGTGGCAAACCACTCCTCGAGCCGCTCGGGCTCGGTCAGCGCCTCCCAGACCTCGTCCGGCGAGGCCGGGAAGACGATCTCCCGCTCGATCTGCATCTCCAGCTCCTCTCGCTTGACACGCAACCGTGGGGTTGCATTATAATACGCAACCTATGGGTAGCGCATTTAACCAGGTCGTGCCGATGGTCGTCGAGTCCGACGGGCGCTACGAGCGCTCGTTCGACATCTTCTCCCGGCTCCTCCGGGAGCGGATCGTCTTTCTCGGCACGGAGGTGTCCGACCAGTCGGCGAACCTCATCGTCGCGCAGCTCCTCTTCCTCGAGGCGGAGGATCCCGACGAGGACATCCGGCTGTACGTCAACTCACCGGGCGGGGACGCCTACGCCGGCTTCGCGATCTACGACGCGATGCAGTTCGTGAAGCCCGACGTGCAGACGTACGCCGTCGGCATGGCGATGTCCGCGGGCGCGCTGATCCTCGCTGCCGGCGCTGCCGGCAAGCGGTACGTGCTGCCGAACTCGAAGGTGATGATCCACCAAGGGTCGGGCGGGTTCCGCGGCACGCCGGCGGACATCCAGATCGCCGCGCGCGAGATCCTGGCGCTCACGCGACGCTACGGCGAGATCATCGCCAAGCACGCGCATCGCGACGTCGAGCAGGTCATGCGCGACATCGACCGTGACCGGTTCCTCGGCCCGGAGGAAGCGGTCGAGTACGGGCTCGCGGATCACGTGCTGGCCACGCGGGCGGAAGCCGCCTAGCGACTACGTTGGGCTCGTGCGATTCGTCGACGAGCTCGACTTCGCGGTCGGCTGGATCGCGCCGAAGCCGCGCTTCATGCAGCGTGCGTCCCACGCCGTTCTCGCCGGCGGCCGCGTCTGGGTGATCGACCCGGTCGACGACGACGAGGCGCTCGAGCGCGTGCGAGCGCTCGGCGAGCCCGCCGCGGTGGTGCAACTGCTCGACCGCCACGGCCGCGACTGTGCGCGCGTCGCCGCTCGGCTCGGCGTTCCGCACCACGCCGTCCCGGACGTCGCACCCGCGGGCGCGCCGTTCGAGGTGATCCCCGTGTTGCGGCGGAGGCGCTGGCACGAGGTGGCGCTGTGGTTCCCCGACGTGCGCACGCTCGTGTGTGCGGAGGCGCTCGGCACGGCGCCGTACTACCGGGCGCGGAGCGAGCGCATCGGGGTCTGGCCGCTCCTCCGCCTCAGCCCGCCGCGTGCGCTCCTCGCGGTCGAGCCCGAGCATGTGCTCGTCGGCCACGGAGCCGGGCTCCACGACGACGCCGCGACCGCGGTGCGCGAGGCCGTGACGAAGGCGCGGCGGCGCATTCCGGCGTGGCTCTGGTCGGCGGCGCGCCTCGATAGGCTGGTTGCATGGCGGTGACGGCGGACCTGCGGAGCGACCTGCTCGGCCTCATCGGGGACGAGCAGCGCGTGAACGACGGCGAGTCGGCGCTCGACCAGCACGCGTCCGACCTCTCGTATCACCCGGCGCACCGGCCGGACGTCGTCGTCTATCCCGAGTCGGCCGCCGAAGTCGCGGCGGTGCTCGCATACGCCGACGGCGCCGGTGTCCCCGTCGTGGCCTTCGGCGCGGGCACGAGCCTCGAGGGCCACGTGATCCCGCTCCACGGCGGGATCAGCCTCGATCTCACGCGCATGAACCGCATCGTCGCGCTCCGCCCCGACGACCTCACCGCGACCGTCGAGCCCGGCGTGACGCGATTGCAGCTCGAGGCGGCCGCCGGCCCGCACGGGCTCTGGTTCCCGGTCGACCCTGGCGCCGACGCGACGCTCGGCGGCATGGCGGCGACGAATGCGAGCGGCACGACGACGGTGCGGTACGGCGGCATGCGCGCGCACGTGCTCGAGCTCGAGGTGGTGCTCGCAGACGGCCGCATCATCCGAACCGGAACACGCGCGGTGAAGTCGTCGGCCGGCTACAACCTGACAAATCTCTTCGTCGGCTCGGAAGGCACGCTCGGCGTGATCACCGAGCTGACGCTGCGGCTGCACCCGATCCCCGACCACATCGTCGTGGCCCGGGCGGCCTTTCCGTCGGTCGAGGCGGCCTGCCGCGCCGCGGCGTCTCTCATCGGCGTCGGCGTCGGCGTCACGCGCTGCGAGCTGCTCGACGCGACGACCATCGCCGCGCTGAACGCGTTCGCCGGCACGAGCTTCCCCGAGTCGCCGTACCTCTTCGTCGAGTTCGGCGGCACGGAAGCCGCTGTTGTCGCGGATCTCGTCACGACCCGCGAGGTCGCCGAGGACGAAGGCGCGACGGCGTTCGAATCGGAGAGCGACCCGACGGCGCGCGCGCAGATGTGGAGCGCGCGGCACAACGCGCTCATGGCCTCACTCGCGCTTGCACCCGGATCGAAGGCGATGACCACCGACGTCGCCGTCCCCGTGTCGGAGCTCGCGGCAGCGATCGAGCACGCGAGACGGGCGCTCGACGAGTCCGGTTTGCGCGGCGGCATCGTCGGCCACGTCGGCGACGGGAACTTCCACGTCGCGTTCCTGCTCGATCCCGACGACGCCGGTTCGATCGCGCAAGCGGACGGCCTGAACGCCGCCGTCGTGACGGACGCGCTCGCTCGCGGCGGCACGTGCACCGGGGAGCACGGCATCGGCTACGGCAAGCTCGCCTATCTCGAGCAGCAGCACGGCGACCTCGTGCCGTTCTTCCGCGGGATCAAGCAGCTGTTCGATCCTCGCGGAATTCTGAATCCTGGGAAGGTCGTTCCTTGACCTCCTATGCGACTGCTCGTTCGACTAGCTCGTCGTTCAGCAGCTCGTAGCCTCTCTGGATGAGCGCGCGTTTCTCCGCTTCCGACCACGGCTTGGGATTGCGCGATACGGCTTCGAGCGACACCTCGCCCGCGGTGCTCTGCACGGCGATGCGGGGAATGAGCCGGTCGCCGAGGAACGGGAACCGTGCGTTTGCGAATCGCTCGTCGACGGCTCGTGCCACGCGCTCCGCGCGACGGCCTCCTTCTTGCCGGACGATCGCGCCGACGTCACGTCGGAGCTCTTCGAGCGCAACGAGCGCCTTGTCCTTGTCGCGCGCGTCGCGCTCCTCCGTCAGCGTGTTCTGCTGGATCGCGACTCGCATCAGCCGGACGATCATGTCCGGCCAGTGCGCGGGCTCCCCGCGCGCCCCTCGCTCCTCGGCCTCGCGCAGTTCCGCGATCAGCGCTTTGACCGGCGGAATCTTCGGGAAGCGCTCGAGCCGCCCCCGCAGCCGGACGAGCGCCTCGGTGCCGATACGCGGGTATGTCGGCAGATAGCGGAAGCTGACGATCAGCTCGACACCGGCCTGGTCGTACGCGTGGCCGAGCGGGAAGTTGCGCACCCACGCGCCGTCGGTCGCGATCCGGTCGCCGACGCGGCGCGGCAACACGAGTGCGCTGATCGCGGCGGAGGCGAGGATCGCCTCCGCCATCGTCTCCGGCGGTGTCGTTCGCGACGAGTACGTGAGCTCGTATGCGTGCGGTCCCTGGCCCTGGTCGTCGTTGCTGACATCGGTGGCGCAGACAGTGACCTCGATCGGTGCAGAGGCAAGCTCGCGCGCAAGCGGCACGAGATCGCCGAGCCGCTCCGCCACGGTCGCCGGCAGCCGGTAGTCGTGCGAGCCGAGAAGCGGCAGCCGCCAGAGCGAGTGCGGGCGGAACGCATCCTCCGGCTGCAGCCGCAGCATGAAGTCCTCGAGCTCGTCGAGGCGGTCGAGGGCCGCCATCGTCCCGGAGAGCGCGCCCGACGAGGTGCCGTAGATCCAGCCGATCCGCGGCCAGAGGTCGCTCTCGCGAAGGCGCTTCAAGAAGCCGAGCTCCATCAGCACGCCGTTGATGGCACCGCCCGAGAGGACGACTGCGACGTCGCGCTCCATATGACGGATCGTAGTCGTCTTAGGAGTCGGCGCCCTCGTACGAGACGCTGTCGCCGAGGATCTCGTCGATCCGCTGCAGCGTCGCGTCGTCGAGCTCGATGCCCGAGGCCGCGGCGTTGTCCGCGACCTGTTCCGGCCGTGACGCCCCGATGATCGCGGAGGCCACATTCGGCTCGCGCAGGACCCAGGCGAGCGCGAGCTGCGCCATCGAAATGCCGAGCTCGTCTGCGATCGGCCGGAGCTGTTGCACTCGGCCCAGCAGCTCGTCGTCGTAGCGCCCCATGAAGGTGCCCATCTGCTTCGAGCCCATGCGGCTGTCGGCAGCCGCCGGCTGCCCCGGCGCGTACTTGCCGGTGAGAACACCCTGCGCGAGCGGCGACCAGACGATCTGCGAGATGCCGTTCGCCGCGCAGAGCGGAATGACGTCGCGCTCCGGCCCGCGCCAGAGCAACGAGTACTGCGGCTGGCTCGACACGAACTTCTCGACGCCGGGGAGGTCGAGCGCCTCCTGGATCTTCTCCGCCGGCCACTCGCTGAAGCCGAGATACCGCGCCTTGCCCATGCGCACGACCTCGGTCAGCGCCTGCATCGTCTCCTCGAGCGGCGTGTCCCAGTCGTAGCGGTGGCACTGGTAGAGATCGACGTAGTCCGTCTTCAGCCGTGCAAGCGACGCGTCGATCTGCTTCAGCACCTGCTCTCGTGACAGGCCCCTGTCGGTGTCCGACATCGCGCCGAAGAGCTTCGTCGCTAGCACGTACGAGTCGCGCGGGCGGTTCTTCAGCACCTCGCCGAGGAACTCCTCGGCTTTTCCGCGCGCGTAGACGTTCGCGGTATCGATGAAGTTGATGCCGACGTCGAACGCCTTCGCGACGCAGGCCTCCGCCTGGCCGTCGTCCACGCCGCCGCCGTAGGTGAGCCAGGAGCCGAGGCTGATCTCCGATACCTGCAGGTCGCTCGAGCCAAGTTGTCTGTAGCGCATGCCCTCGACGCTATCCGCTAGCGTCGCGGTCATGCCTCAGTTGAACGCGATCGGGATCGTGTCCTCTGGCATGGCGCGGTCGATCCGCTTCTATCGCCTGCTCGGGCTCGACGTTCCCGAGACCCCCGACGAAGGCCACGTCGACACCTTCCTGCCGAACGGCGTCCGCTTCATGCTCGACACCGAGGACACCGTGCGGAGCTTCCGCCCCGATTGGACGCGCGAAACCGGAAACCAGATCGGCATCGCCTTCGAGTGCGAGAGCGCAGCGGAGGTCGACGAGATCTACGGCCGTCTCGTGGAGGCCGGCTTCCACGGCGAGAAGGAGCCCTGGGATGCGTTCTGGGGCCAGCGGTACGCGCAGGTGCAGGATCCGGACGGGGTCGGCGTCGACCTTTACGCAGCGCTCTGATCGACGAGACGATCGAGCTCGCAGGCCGGCAGGTGACGGTGGCGCGGCCGCCGAGCGCCGACGAGCTGATCGACGAGGCGGCATTCGACGAGGACGAGTTCCTCCCGTACTGGGCCGAGCTTTGGCCGAGCGGTATCGCGCTCGCCACGGTTGTGGCAGCGCTCGACCTGCGCGGTCAGCGGGTGGTCGAGCTCGGCGCCGGTCTCGGCCTGCCGTCGCTCGCCGCCGCGCTCCGCGGCGCCGACGTGCTCGCGACGGACTGGGCCGACGACGCGATCGAACTGCTGCGTGCGAATGCGGCGCGAAACGGAATCGCGCTGCGCGCAGAGCGCGTGCGCTGGGACGACCCGGGACCGCTCCTGCGTGAGGCGCCATGGGACGTCGTGCTCGGCGCCGACCTCCTCTACGAGGGCCGGAACGCGGAGCAGCTGCTCGAGCTCTTGCCGAAACTCGGCGGCGACATCCTACTCGCCGAGCCCGGCCGCCCATTCGCTGCGAAGTTCCTCGCGCACTGGGACGTCGAGACGGTGGCCGACAAGGTGTATCGCCTACGGCTACCGTGACCCTGTGGTTGCGCTCGCTCTCGCGCTCGCGCTCGTCGCGCCGGCGAGACCGCACATCGTCTGGAAGCCGATTCCGTTCGGAGCTACGCGCATCGCGGAGACCGTGGCATATGCGCGGCGGCACTACGGCATGCCGACCGCCACGCTGAAGCCCCGCGCGATCGTCGAGCACGTGACCGCGACGTCGACCTTCTCCTCCCCGTACAACACGTTCAGCGCCGACGTTCCGGATGCAGAGCTGCATGAGCTGCCGGGTACGTGTGCGCACTTCATCGTCGACCGCGACGGGACGATCTACCAGCTCGTCCGGCTCGATCGCATCTGCCGGCACACGGTCGGGCTCAACTGGGCCGCGATCGGCATCGAGCACGTCGGGCTCTCGGACGCGCAGGTGCTCGGCGACGCGGCCCAGATGCGCGCGTCCCTCGCGCTCACGCTGTGGCTGATGTCGCGGTACCACATCGGTCTCGCGAACGTGATCGGCCACAACGAGAGCCTCACGAGCCCGCTGCACAAGGAGCTGTATGCGCCGTGGCGCTGCCAGACACACGCCGACTGGAGGCGCGCGGACATGGACGTGTACCGCGCGAGACTCATCGCGCTTTCGACCATTCCCCTCGGGCCGCCGCCGCGGCCGCGCCCGAGCGGCTGCTAGAGCGCGGTAACCTCAGCCGGATGGAAACACGCGCAGTCGGCACCGTTCGCAGCCGCACCTCCCGGATCAGCCAGGTCGTGACCCTGATCGCGGTCGTCGTGCCGCCGCTCGGGCTCGTCTCGGCGATCGGGCTCCTCTGGGGCGTCGGCTTCCACTGGGTCGACGCCGGCCTCTTCCTCGGCCTGTACGTCGTGTGCGCCTTCGGGACGACGATCGGCTTCCACCGCTACTTCACGCACAAGGGCTTCGAGGCGCGCGCGCCGGTGAAGGCGCTGCTCGCGATTCTCGGCTGCATGACGATGCAGGGCCCGGTCACGCAGTGGGTGACGGATCACCGGAAGCACCATGCGCTCTCCGACAAGCCCGGCGACCCGCACTCGCCGCACGTCGGCCACGGCGAGGGCGCCTGGGGGGCGCTGCGGGGCTTCGCGCACGCGCACGTCGGCTGGATGTTCTCGAACCTCGGCATGGAGCAGGGCCGCGAGTACGGGCGCGACCTGTACGAGGACAGGCTCGTTCGCACGATCGACCGCATGTATCTCCTCTGGGTCGTGCTGACGCTCGGGATCCCGTTCGCGATCGCCTACGCCGTCGGAGGCACCTGGGAGGCCGGGCTCGAGGGTCTCGTCTGGGGCGGGCTGATCCGGATTGCCGCGTACCAGCACGCAACCTTCAGCGTGAACTCGATCTGCCACATGTTCGGGCGGCAGGAGTACCGCTCGCGGGACGAGGCGCGCAACAACTGGCTCGTCGCGCTGCTCGTCTTCGGCGAGGGGTGGCACAACAACCACCACGCGTTCCCCGTCTCCGCGCGGCACGGGCTCACACGGCGCCAGATCGATGTGTCGTGGCTCGTGATCCGCACGCTCGAGCGGCTGCGGCTCGTCTGGAACGTGAAGGTGCCGGACGCGGCGCAGCTCGAGCGCCGGCGCGTTCAGCCGGCCGACGTCTGAAACGCGGCCAGCTCGTCGGCGACGAGCCGCGCCCACGCGCTCGCGCGGGGCAACGGCACCGCACGGCCCCAGTGCGCACGGAACGCGACTCCGTGCACGGCGCCGGGGATGAGCGTGTAGTCGCCGTCGACTCCGAGCGCGCGTGCCCGGTCGAACCCACGGCGGGAACTCACGGGTGAGACGCCGGGGATGCCGGGGAGCCAGCGGTCGAGCGACCCGTGAAGCACGCGGAGCCGTCGGCCCCGGAGCGGCTCGAGCGAGAGCCGGTCGGGGAACCAGGGCGCAAGGCCGAGCACTGTCTCGACCGAAGGAGCCTCGGCAGCCTGCACGGCGACGGCGCCGCCCATCGAGAAGCCGAGGAGGAGCGTCCGCCGCGCGCCGAGGGCGTCGATCGCAGCGAGCGCGTCCTCGACGCACCATTCGAGCCGCTTCCAGGACTTGATGCGGTATCTGACCTCGCCGAAGGCGAGCGACGGGAAGCGCGGCGCGAGCTTGCCCGCGAGCCATTCGAGCGAGGCGCTCCAGGTCCCTTCGACCTCGCCGCCCTGGCCGCCGTTGACGCAGACGACGGCCGTGGACGCGTCGGCGGCCCCGGTGACCCGGAGCTCTGCACCAGTTCGGAGTTGCTGCACGTGCGTCATTCGCCGAAGGATCGCAGCGCGGTTCGATCTACGCGGCGGTGAGCGCTGTAGGGCGTGCAGCAAGCGGGAGCTCGATCGCGAACGTCGTCCCCGCGCCCTCGACGCTCTCGCACGAGAGCGTGCCGCCGTGCGCCTCGACGATCGCCTTCGCGATCGAGAGGCCGAGACCGACCCCGGGGACGGCATCAGTCTGCGCCTGCGCGGTGCGGTAGAACCGCTCGAACAGGCGCTCCTGCTCCACGGGCGAGATGCCCATGCCCGTGTCGGCGACCTCGATGCGCGCCCAGCCGGCGCGCTCGCTCGCACGCACTTCGACCCGTCCGCCGGCGGGCGTGAACTTGAGCGCGTTCGAGATGAGGTTGTCGATCACCTGCCCGAGTCGCACGGGGTCGGCTGCGACGGGCGGCACCGTGTCGGTCACGGACACGAGTGCGATGCCGCGCGCTGTCGCGACGGGTGCTCCGGTGTCCACGCTGTGCTCGACGATCGCGGCGACGTCGATCTCCTTCACGGTCAGCGTGACCTTGCCCGCGTTCACCTGTGCTTTCAGAAGCAGATCCTCGACGAGGCAGAGGAGGCGCTCGGAGTTGCGGTCGATCACCGAGAGCCAGTCGGTGTGGGTCTGCTCGAAGCCGCCGGCGTCTTCGAGCAGGAGCTCGAGATAGCCGCGAATCGAGGTGAGCGGCGTGCGCAGCTCGTGCGACACGAGCGCGACGAACTCGTCCTTCATCCGGTCGAGCTCGCGGAGCCGCTCGTTCTGCATCTGCGCCTGGATCAGCAACGTCTCGCGATCGGCCTCGGCCTGCTTGCGCGCCGTGATGTCGAGCGCGTACCCCTGCGTGTACCACGGGCGACCCGTCTCGTCGCGAACGATGGTGTAGCTGTCGTGGAGCCAGACGATCCGGCCGTCCTTCGCGATGAAGCGGTACTCGACCTCGAGTGGGTCGCCGCTCTCCCGCGCGGCGCTCTGAGCCTCGTGCACGCGGTCGCGGTCCTCCGGGTGCAGGTGGTCGACGAAAAAGTGCGCGTCGTCCTGCCACTCCGCGAGTGAGTAGCCGAGGATGTCCTCGACCTGGGGGCTGACGTACGAGGAAGCTTCGTCGTTGGCGTACGGGGTGTCGACGTACGTGATGAGCGGCAGCTGCTCGGCGAGCGTGCGGTAGCGGACTTCCGCGTGCTTGCGTGCGGTCACGTCGACGAGAAAGCCTTGCCAGTGCAGCGGCCGGCCGCGCGCGTCGCGAACGGTGACGGCGCGGTCGCGCACCCAGACGATCGAGCCGTCGTTGCGGAAGAGGCGGTACTCGGCCTCGTACGGTGTGCCCGCGTGCTTCGCGGCGTCGATCGCCTCGAGGACGTCGTCACGGTCGAGGGGGTGGAGGATCTCGTCGAAGAGCTCCGGCTTCCGCGCCCACTCCTCGAGCTCGTAGCCGAGGAGCTCGACGATCGCCGGGCTGACGTAGAGCGCGTTGCTCGTCTTGTCGAGGGACGAGATGTACAGGGCGGCCGGGAGTTCCTCGACGAGCGTGCGGTAGCGGTGCTCGACCGACTCCGTCCGCCGCCGCTGGCGCGCCTGGCTCAGCGCGTGCAGCGCGAGGCCGGCGATCAGCGTCACGATCATTGCGAGCTCGAGCTGCTCTGTGAGGAGCCCGACCGTGAAGCCGGTCGCGCCGATCAGCGCATGGGCGATCGCAAAGCGTCCGAGCCGGAGCGTGCGCAAGCGGCTCGCAAGAGAATGCGACATCAGGTTCTTCCCATCGACCGAATCGGCCCTGGGGATTACCCCGCCGGGGGCGTGAGCCGGCGGGAAACGATGCCCGCGGCACTCACCCGGCCGGGGTACGCGGGCCGACTCCGCCGAGCTACGATCTGCGGCCGAGTGAGGGTAGGCGTGACCGAGTTGTGAGCGTTTCGCCGAGTGGGTCATCCGACGACTTGGTCGCAGCGGCGCGCCGGCTCGAGGCTGAAGCGATCACCGTCGGCGAGGACGGGCCTCGTGGGCGCGAGCTGCGGTCGCAGGCTGCCGAACTTCGCGTCCGTGCGTTGGGCGCGAGACCCTATCCGGTCGTCGTCTGCAAGAAGTGCTACCGCGTGACCGGCTGGACAGACGGCGCCGGCAACTGCGACGCATGCCTTCGGAGCGCGCAGCTTCATGCGGCCTATGCGGATCCGCACGGCGGATGGGTCTCAATGGAGGGCGCGCGCCGCTCGGTCAAGCGACGGTCGTCTGTGTCGCTCGCTGTACGGCTCTCCACGCTTGCGGGCCGAGAGGGGCCGCTTGCTCGCGCGGCCGCACGGGCGTGGCTCTCCCATGTCGAGCCCGGCGAGACCGGCCCGCCGATGCCGGAGGACGGCTACGAGCTCGAGGGCGCAAAGCGAGCCGAAATCGAGGCACGCGATGGCTCCGGCATCCTGATCCGGTTCTCGACCGAGACCCACCGCTTCGCCGGAACCGAGTGGCTCGGTCTCGAGAAGACGGCGATCGCGCATGCCGACCTGCTCGTGCCCGCCGAGTTCTCTGCGGGTCTCCCGATCGAGCAACTCGTCGAAGCGTGGGGCGACTACCAGGCCGCGGTCGCGCGATTCAACCGTCGCGCCTGGGAGCAGCAGTCAGCGGCGCGCGAAGCCGAGGAGCGTGCGCGCGCAGACCGCGAGGACGCGCTGCGACAACAACGACATGTTTCCGAGCTGCTGAAAGAAGAGACGTGACA
>JBGPLW010000016.1:0-16676 GCA_041486645.1 Gaiellaceae bacterium
GGCTTCGTCGTGCTCGGCGCGTTCGCCGCTCTGGCCGCGCTCGCGACGCCGCGCTAGGCTCTCTGCGTCCCCCGACGAAGGAGCCTCGATGCTCGACTTCGGCGTCACCGTCCTGCCAGACCCGCCGTACACGCGCTGGCTCGAGCTGATCAAGCTCGCCGAGTCGCACGGCTTCGGGTACGCGTGGACGTACGACTCGCACGTCCTCTGGCAGGAGTCGATCCCGATGCTGGCGGTGGCGACGCGCGAAACGTCGAAGATCAAGCTCGGCCATTTCGTCACGAATCCCGCGACCCGCGACCCGACGGTGCTCGCGAGCTCGTACGCGACGCTGCACGATCTCTCCGACGGCCGGATGGCGATGGGCATCGGCCGCGGCGACTCCGCCGTGCGCTACATCGGCCGGCAGCCGATGAAGGTGGCGGAGTTCGAGCGCTCGTGCGCGATGATCCGCGACTTCATGAACGGCCGCGAGGTCCACTGGAACGACAAGGACCTTCAGCTCAAGTGGGTGCGCGAGGAGCTGCCCGAGATTCCGATGTGGATCGCGGGCTACGGCCCGAAGGCGCTCGCCGTGGCCGGCCGCGTCGCCGATGGCGTGATCATCCAGCTCGCCGATCCTGAGATCATCACCTGGATCATGGACACCGCCCGCAGGGCGGCCGAGGAGGCGGGCCGCGATCCGTCGCAGCTCAAGTGCATCGTCGGCGCACCGAGCCACGTCAGCGACGACCTCCCCGACGCGCGCGAGCAGGTGCGCTGGTTCCCGGCGATGGTCTCGAACCACGTCATGGATCTCATCGAGCGCTACGGCACCGACGGAAGCTCCGTTCCGAAGGCGCTCACCGACTACGTGCAGGCGCGCAAGTTCTACGACTACAACGAGCACTCGCGCGTCGGCGCCAAGCATGGCGAGTTCGTCACCGACGAGATCTGCGACCGCTTCTGCGTCCTCGGCAACACCGATCAGATCAAGAAGAAGCTGAAGGAGCTCGAGGACGTCGGCGTGGACCAGTTCAACATCTACCTGATGACCCACGGCCAGGAGGAGACGCTCCAGGCCTACGGGGACGAGATCATCCCCGACTTCGCCGGCGTCACTGCCTGACACGCTCAAGGCTCTGCTCGAGATGCGGCAGGCCGTGCCGCTCTCGTTCTCGCCCGACGGGGCGCGGCTGCTCGTCGGCTCGAACCTCGAGGCGACACAGCAGCTCTACGCGCTGCCCGCGCGCGGCGGCGAGCTCGAGCAGCTGACGCATTTCGCAGAGCCCGTGTCGGGAGCGTTTCTCCCGGACGGGCGGGTGCTCGTCGAAGGAGACGTCGGCGGTAACGAGCGGACGCAGCTCTACGTCCTGGACGGCGAACTCGCGCCTCTTGTCGTCGACACGGAGTACATCCACCGCACGCCGCACGCGGCCGGCAATGTGCTCGCCTACTCGACGAACCGCCGCAACGGCGTCGACTTCGACATCGTGGCCCGCGATCTCGAGACGGGCGACGAGCGCGTCTTCGAGCTCGGCGGCAACTGCAGCGTCGAGGCCGTGTCGTCCGACGGCCGCTGGATCGCCGTCGACAAGGTGGGGGAGCGCAGCGGCGACAACGACCTCTATCTGTGCAACGCATACACCGGCGAGGTCAGCCATCTCACGCCGCACGACGAGCCGGCCGAGTTCTATTCGCCTGCGTGGCTCGGTGAGACGCTCGTGCTGACGACGAACGACAAGCGCGACACGTTTGCGATCTCGCATGACGGCGCGTTCGTGTGCGAGTCGGCTTGGGACCTCGACTGCCGCGCGGACGCCGCCGGCCGCAGCCTCCTCGTGCTCGCGAACGAGGACGGCTTCTCACGCCTGACGCTCCACGATCCGCAGACCTTCGAGGCGCGCGACGAAGTCCCGCTGCCGGGCCACGGCGTCGTCGAGCATCCGGTGTTCTCCCCCGATGGTGCGCTGCTTGCGTTCTCGTTCTCGAGCCCCGTCGAGCCGCACGACGTCTACCTCTACGACCTCGACGCCCGCAAGCTGACGCGACTGACCACGAGCCCGCGCGCCGTCGATCCCGCGACGCTCGTCGAGCCGACCCTGCACCGCTACGCGAGCTTCGACGGCGAGTCGGTGCCGGTGTTCCTCTTCGAGCCGGAGGGCGACGGCCCGTTTCCGGTCGTCGTCACCGTGCACGGCGGCCCGGAGTCGCAGTGGCTGCCCTGGTTCGCGCCCGGCTTCGCGCCGCTCACGCAGTACCTCGTGTCGCGCGGGTATGCGGTCGCGGCGCCGAACGTGCGCGGCTCGACCGGGTACGGCAAGCGGTACGAGCATCTCGACGACGTCGGGAAGCGGCTCGACTCGGTGCGCGACCTCGCGGCATTGCACGCATGGCTGAGCGCGCGCCCGAAGATCGACGGGTCGCGCTCGGTCGTCTACGGCCGGTCGTACGGCGGCTACATGGTGCTCGCCGCGCTCGCGTTCCAGCCGGAGCTGTGGGCGGCGGGCATCGAGTGCGCCGGCATCTCGAGCCTCGTCACGTTCCTGGAAAACACCTCGCCGTACAGGCGCGCCGCCCGTGAGCGCGAGTACGGGTCGCTCGAGCACGATCGCAAGGCTCTGATCGCCGCGTCGCCGATGACGCGCATCGACGCGATCCGCGCACCGCTCTTCATCCAGCACGGCCGCAACGACCCCCGCGTGCCGGTGTCGGAGTCCGAGCACATCCACGCCGTCCTCGGCGAGAAGGGCGTTCCGTGCGAGCTGCTCGTCTTCGACGATGAGGGGCACACCGTCGAGAAGCTCTCGAACCGGATCGAGACGTTTACGCGGGCGGTCGCGTTCCTCGATCGAGTGCTCACGGCTTAGTGGCCGCGACCACTGGCCCGGTACCATGCGCACCTCTGGCGCCTTGGCCGAGTGGTTAGGCAGCGGCCTGCAAAGCCGTTTACAGCGGTTCGAATCCGCTAGGCGCCTTGCGGGCTCCTTATTGCTTCCGGATTCCGGCGCCGGGCTGCATCGCCTGAAATACCCCAGATCCGTATAAACCCGCACGGGGTATGTGGCTGACCACGGAATGCCCTGGGCGTGCGCGGTCGTAACGTCGCCTTAGACCCCTCGAAGGGAGAGTGCGATGTACCACTACATGCACGACAACAACGGCTGGGACTGGTTCTGGATGGTCCCGATGATGCTGCTCTGGATTGCCGCTCTGGGCGGTGTCGTCTATGCCGCGGTGCGCCTCGCGATGCGGCACTCGCAAAAGCCCCCGGTCGGGCAGTGAGCGGGTTGCTCTACGTCACGGCGGAGGACTGCCACCTCTGCGAGCACAGTCGGGAGGTGCTCGACTCGCTCGGCATCGAGCGACGAGAAATCCCGGCCGACTCTGACGAGTCGGTCGTTCTCGCCGCTCGCGGCATCCCACTTTCGTTCCTGCCCGTGCTGACCGACGGCGAGCGGGTGATCGCCTACGGCCGTTTCTCGGAGAGGCGGCTGCGCAAGGAGCTATCGCTGTAGATGGGTGGCGCCTCAACAACGATCATGGGCGGCTCGGCCGCCGCCGCCTTCGTCGCCGGGATGATCGCCTTCTTCGCTCCCTGCTGCTCGGGCGTGATGATGCCGACTTACCTGGCGGCGATCAGTGGCGGCAACCGCTTCCGCACCGCGCGTCTGACCGCTATCTACGTCGCCGGTGTCGCGGCGATCGTCTGGCCGATCACGCTCGGCGCAGGGGCGATCGGGCAATGGACGAACCGTTACCACCCGCAGCTCTTCGTAATTGGCGGCCTGATGATGCTCTTCACCGCCGCCGTCCTCTGGCGCGGCTCGATGCTGCCGATGCCGATCCGACAGCCGGAGCTAACCGGGACGGCGGGCTCGGTGTTCATCCTCGGTGTCTTCTCGGGCGCCGCGACCGCCTGCTGCGCGCCGGTTCTCGCCGGGGCGGTTGCGCTCTCGGCGCTGAACGCCTCCTGGATCGGTGGTTTCGCACTCGGAGGCGCCTACATCCTTGGGATCGTCTTCCCACTCGTGATCCTGGCACTCGCGTTCAGCGGTGCGAAGAAGAAGGTGCGTGATCCGAAGTTCACGCTCTCCATCGCGAGCTATCGAAAGCGGATCAGCGTCTCCCGCTTCGTCGGTACCCTCGTCTTCGGCGCGAGCGGCCTTTTCTTCATCGGGCTCGCGCTTGCCGGCGAGTCGCAGAGCGGCAACCGCATGCAGCGCTGGATCAGCGCGCAGCTCAATCACCACCTGGCCGCGCACGCCGGAGGGGTGCCGAACTGGATCACGTGGCCGGGGCTCGCCCTGTTCGCGGCGACGCTGATCTTCGTCGTCCTGAGGCCTCGAAAGAAGGAGCCGATCACATGAGCAAGCAGTCACGGCGACCGACTCGCGCCGCACGACATAACAAGCCACCAGCCAACAGCACCAGAGGCTGGCGCCCGTCGAAGAACCTCTACTGGGTTCTCGGCACCGTCGCGGCGGTCGGCCTCATCGCCGCCGTCTCCCTCGTCGGCAAGGGCTCGAACGCGAAGGCGGCAGGGCCGATCAAGGTCGGAGCGACGGCACCCCCCGTCTCCGGTCGCGATGTCGTTACCGGCCGCGAGATCAGCTCAAAGCAGCTCGCCGGGAAGAACATCCTCTACTACCTGAGCGAAGGCGTGATGTGCCAAGCCTGTCTCGTGCAGATCCAGGCGCTCCAGCAACACGTGGCGCACCTGCAGGGACGCAACCTGACGCTCATCTCTGTCACGAACGACGACGCCTCGACGCTCGCGCGGTCGGCACAGGATTACAAGATCACGACGCCGCTGATCGCCGACACGAACCGCTCGATCGTCAAGAGCTTCGGCGTGCTCGGCGGCATCCCCTACGGGTCCGGGATGCACACCGACACCGCCGACCACACCTTCGTCCTGGTCGACAAGGACGGGAAAGTCCGCTTCGTCAAGGACTACCCGCAGATGTGGATCGACGTGAACGCTCTGCTCAAGGCGCTTCCGAAGGTGAGCTGAAGGAGGACGTGATGACGCTACTTGCGCTATCGGGCTTCGCAACGGTGATTCCATTCCTTCTCGTCATCGCTTGCCCGCTGATGATGATCTTCATGATGCGCGGCATGCATGGCGGCCACGGCGGCCATGGACACCCGGATCAGAAGCCGCGCGAGCAGATGACGCTTGACGAGTTGAAGCAGGAGCGCGACGTGCTGAACGAGCAAATCGGTCGTCGCGCGGAAGAGACCTCCGACAAGGAACGACGGGCGGCCCTCCGGTGAGAGCGCGGCTGCAGGCCAGCCGTCTCGGCGCGGCGATCCTCGCGGTTTGGGGTGTCGCGATCGGCGTTGCGCCGCACGTGCTTCATCACGTCGGCCCTCTCGCCGGAGCGGCCCTGCTCGCCGGGGCGGGAGGGAAGCTCCTCTTCGGCGCGCTCGGGCTTCTTCTCTCGACGCCGTTCTTGCTCCGGCTCTACCGGCGCTTCCACACACTGGCAGCCCCGGCGCTTGCGACCGGCGCGTTCATCGCGATCTTCGCTGTCTCGACATTCGTGATCAGCCCCCTGATCACGAGCGGAGGTGACGGCGGCAAGACGCCAGAGATCGAGCAACCGAGCGACCACGCATCGCATCACCAGAAGTAAGCGACTTCCGGAGGAGAAAATGAGCACACTCACCTACAGCGTCCCCGACATCTCTTGTGGCCACTGCCGCTCGGCAATCACGAGTGAGGTGTCGACTGTTACCGGTGTCGAGTCGGTCGAGGTCGATCTCGACGCGAAGACGGTGACCGTCAATGGCGAACCGCTGGATGAGCAGGCGATCATCGCGGCGATCGACGAAGCAGGCTACGAGGTAGCGGCGGCGTAGCAATGACGACGGTCGCTGAACCACGCGTCGAGAGGCGCGAGCAGGCAACGCTCGCGCTTGAAGGCATGACCTGCGCCTCGTGTGCGACACGGATCGAACGCGCCCTCAACAAAGTCGAGAGTGTTGAGGCGACCGTCAATTTCGCTACTGAGACCGCCTCTGTCGCCTACGACCCGTCCATGGTCGAGCCCGAGCGGCTGGTGGCTGCCGTCGAGAAGGTCGGCTACCACGCGCACCCGCGCAACGAGCACGAAGCCGGCGAGCACGCACATCACGATCACGCCGCACCGCCGACGCGGCTACTTCTAGCGCTTCTGTTGGCCGCGCCGCTCGTGCTCCTCGCGATGCTGCCGCCGTTTCAGTTCTCCGGCTGGGAGTGGATCTCGCTCGTTCTCGCGACGCCGGTCGTCTTCTGGAGCGGCGCCCAGTTCCATCGAGCGGCGCTCCTGAACGCGCGCCACGGAGCCGCGACGATGGACACGCTCGTCTCGATCGGCACCCTCGCCGCGTGGGGTTGGTCGGCCGTCGTGTTGCTCTTCGGACTCGCAGCAGACGGTTACTTCGAGGTCGCCGCGGTCATCACCGGTCTGATCCTTCTCGGCCGCTTCTTCGAGGCGCGCGCTAAACGCCGCTCCGGTGCGGCGATCAGAGCGCTCCTCGAACTTGGTGCCAAGGAAGCGCACGTCCTTCGCGACGGCGTCGAGACGCTTGTGCCGGTCGAGCAACTCGCCGTCGGTGATCTCTTCGTGGTGCGTCCCGGCGAGAAGATCGCCACCGACGGTGTCGTGATCGAAGGCGCCTCGGCGATCGACCAGTCGATGCTGACCGGTGAGCCAGTGCCTGTCGAGGTTGGGCCTGGGTCAGAGGTCGCCGGCGCGACGATCAACACTTCGGGGCGTCTCGTAATACGCGCTACGCATGTCGGCGCCGACACCGCGCTCGCGCAAATCGCTCGGCTTGTCGAGCAGGCGCAGTCGGGGAAGGCCGACGTGCAGCGGCTGGCCGACCGCGTGTCGGCGATCTTCGTGCCGATTGTTATCGGGATCGCGCTGGCGACGCTCTCGGGGTGGCTTCTCGCCGGATCGGGCGCCTCCGCCGCGTTTACCGCTGCGGTCGCCGTCTTGATCATCGCTTGCCCGTGCGCGATGGGACTTGCAACGCCGACGGCGCTGATGGTCGGAACCGGCCGCGGCGCGCAGCTCGGGATCCTGATCAAGGGGCCGGAGGTGCTTGAGCAGACACGGCGTATCACGACGATCGTTCTCGACAAGACCGGCACGATCACCGAGGGGCGGATGCGGCTTGTCGATGTGCTTCCGGTCTCTACAACGAGAGAGACGCTGCTTCGTGTAGCCGGTGCCGCCGAGTCCGGCAGCGAGCATCCGCTGGCACAGGCGGTGGCAAGTGCTGCCGCACCGGAAGGCGCGCTGCCGCCGGTCGCCGAGTTCCGCAACCACGCCGGGATCGGGATCGAGGCGCTCGTCGAAGGGAAGGCAGTTCTTGTCGGGCGGCCGTCGTTCCTTGCGCAGTGGAAGATCGAAATCTCTGAGGACGCGCGCGCCTGGCAGGCGAGCGCCGAAGGGCTGGGGCAGACGGTGATCGCGGTCGCCTGGGATGGAGCGTTCCGCGGGCTCCTCGCCCTCGCCGACACGCTGAAGCCAACCTCAATCGAGGCGATCCGCGAGCTGAAGGCTCTCGGGCTGACGCCGGTGCTCCTCACCGGCGATAACGAACGGGCCGCTCAGGCGATCGCTCATGAGGTCGGGATCGAGCAGGTGCGCGCCGAGGTTCTTCCCTCTGAGAAGGCCGCTGAGGTCGCGCGGCTGCAGAACGAAGGCGCGACGGTCGCGATGGTCGGCGACGGCGTCAATGACGCACCGGCGCTCGCGCAAGCTGACCTCGGCCTCGCGATCGGCACTGGAACCGATGTCGCGATCGAGGCTTCCGACCTCACCCTCGTCTCGGGTGATCTGCGCGCCGCCGCAGACGCGATCCGGCTTGCCCGCCGGACACTGGCGACGATCAAAGGCAACCTCTTCTGGGCCTTCGCCTACAACGTCGCAGCGATTCCCCTGGCAGTCGCGGGTCTCTTGAACCCGATCATCGCTGCAGCAGCGATGGCCGCCTCCAGCATCTTCGTCGTCACAAACAGTCTGCGGCTGCGGCGCTTCCGCACCGCACGGGAGGGAGTGAAATGAGCGCCACCGAAGAGCAGGTGAAGCATCACGGCTACCACGCCCAGAAAGACACCCTCGTCAAGCGTCTGCACCGGATCGAGGGCCAAGTGCGTGGCATCGAGAAGATGGTCGTCGAGGATCGCTACTGCATCGACATCCTCACCCAGATCGGCGCCGTCTCGACCGCCCTCGAAAGTCTCGGCTTCCAGATCCTCGACGAGCACGCCAAGCATTGCGTCGCCGGGGCACTCGCCTCAGGCGACGAGGTCGAGGCGCAGGCAAAGGCCGACGAGCTGCTCGAAGCCGTCAAGCGCTTCGCGAAGACCAGGTAGTCGCTCTACGCGAGGCAGCGCGTCTGTGAGCGTCGCGTTATACGTCGATGCGTAACGCATGGGCGTCTCCGACATCTCCTGCGGTCACTGCCGCACCGCGATCACCGGTGAGGTCTCGACGGTCGCCGGTGTTGAGACGGTGGAGGTCGACGTCGATGCAAAGACTGTCACCGTCACCGGCGAGCAGTTCGACGAGCAGGCGGTCGTTGCCGCGATCGACGAGGCCGGGTACGCGGTTGCCGCTTAACCTGAGTAACTGAAAGGAGCTTCTTGCCTACGCGTTCGCGGCGAGCACGAGCCTCCACCTGAGGCCCGAGCACGCCCGCGCGGGAAAGAGCCGCTTGAACTGTGCCGCAGTCATGGCTGAAGCATGAGCGCCGGCACCCACTTCACGGAATCACCGTATCGGTGGTTCCCAGCGTCGCTTGACTTGGCAATCGGCGCGAAACGAGCTACGGAAGCGCCGGATTCTGCTCGTTCGAGACGACCGCGGTCTTGATCGCGTCGAGCTTCGGGTAGTTCTTGTCGAGCCACGCGTTGCCCTGGCTCACCATCTCCGGCTGGTGCGGCGTCGTCTGGTCGCCGTAGCCGCTGTACAGCTGGTCGAGTACCTTCATGCCCGAGGTGACCGAGCCGACCGGCGCGAAGCCGCCGTTGTCGAGGCTCCGGTTGTCGCCGAGGTTGACGAAGATCTGCGTCGTGCGCGTGTTCGGGCCGGCCGCGGCGAAGCTGACTGCGCCTCGCGTGTTGTGCACCGTCACGACATCGTCGGGAATCGTCGCGTTCGTCCAGGCCTTCGACACCTGCGGGTACGGGCTGATGCCGAACTGCACCACGAAGTTCGGGACCACGCGGAAGATCTTCATGTTGTCGAAGAAGTGCGCCTTCGCGAGGTTGTAGAGGCGATCGGCGCCCTTCGATGCCCATGTGCGGTGCACCGTGACGACGAAGTCGCCCTTCGTCGTGTGAAACGTGATGTCGAAGAGCTGCGGAGCCTTCTTTGTGAGCTTCCCCGGGTGGAGCAGCGCTGCCGGCGGGCCGGACGAGCTCGCGCCGCCGCCGCAGCCTGCGAGCACCGCCACCGCGAGCAGCGGCAGCAGAAGCGGGAGGGCGCGGCGCATTTCGTCAGGCTAGCGGCTCCCGATAGGCTGCGGCGATGATGCGTCGCACGCTTCTGGCGGTGGTCATGTTCGCTGCGTTTTTCGCGCCTGCTGCCGGCGCTGCGCCGAAGACGGGCTTTGCCTTCGGCCAGGCCGGCGGAAACATCCAGCCGTTCAGCGTCGTGATCGGGATCGACGGCAGCGTGCGCATCACCGGCCGTGCGACGGTCGGCCTGATGCACCTCACGCGCGTCCAGCTCGGCGAGCTCAACCGGCTCGCGGTCACGACCGACTTCGGCGCGCTGCCGGAGCTCACGAACTGCAAGGGTTCGCTGCCCGACTTCGCCACCTCGTTCATCCGCGTCGGCCCGCGCACCGTCCGCGTCCGCGGCGGTTGCATGCCCGGCTACCAGCGGCTGTGGAAGGCGCTTGCGGCCGACGTGCGACTGACGCGCTGAGGGAGGGGCCGGCGCAACAGTGGCTGTGTCGCAGGGCCGCGCTGGGCGCCGCGCTGCCGCGTCCTCGGTCGCCCCGCTAGCACCACTAGCGGGGCTTCCTGCGTCCTTGCAATCGCGACGCCCATCGCACCCCTGCAACGAGCACCGTTCCGCCGGCCCCTCCTAGAGGTTTCGCCGCCAGAGCAGGAACGCGAGCGGCAACGCGCCCGCGAGCACGAACCAGGGAGCGAGCGCGATACGAGCGTAGGAGTCGATGCGCGTGCGCGTCCCCGCGCGCCCGACCGCATCGCGCGCGGCGCGCGAGATCGCACCGAAGTCGCCTTCCTCGAAGGAGTGGGTCGAGCCGGTGATCTCGGCGAGGCTGTCGAGCGCCTGCTTGCTCTGGGGATCCGAGACGTAGCGGCGGTCGGCGCGGCCGTGGTTGAAGATCCGCTCGCCCGGCTTCCACACGTGCACGAACACCGGTGCGACACGGCGGTGCAGCGTCAGCTTGAGCAGCGGCGAGACCTGCGACGACTCACCGTCGGTGAACACGATCAGCAACCGTCGCTGGACGCCCTGCGTGTAGAAGTGCGACTCGACCAGCGGCACGAGCGCCGCGAAGGTCGTGGCACGCGTCTTGTACTGCTGGCTCGGAGGCGGCTGGTTGATCGCAATCGACTGGAGTACGGTGCGGTCGAAGAGCGTGCTGTCGGTCGTCGGCATCAGGTTCGGGAGCGAGCGATCCGTCATCGAGGCGATCCCGATCGGTACGTCCGGGAGCGTCTGCTGGAGGCGGAGTGCGAGCCGCTTCGCGCGGATGAGCCTGGTCGCGCGGCCCGGGCCGGCGCTCGCGCGCATCGAGAGTGACGTGTCGAAGAGGACGAACGCCTGAGCGTCGGCACGCTCGCTCACCAGCTGCTCCCGCACGACGACCGGTTGCGCCGCGGCGACCGCGACGAGCGCGGGGAGGAGGACGAGCGCGATCACGACCGGAACGATCGCCCGCCGGCCCGGCCCGTGGAGCGCGAGCAGGCGGCGGACTCGCTCGGCGCGGCGCTCAGTGAGCAGCAGCGCGAAGAGCGGCGCGGCAGCGGCGAGCACGAAGAAGGCGTCGAGCGGCGTCAGGAACGACACGCCGAGAATCGCGAGCATCAGTAGCCGCTGCCCTGCTGGCCGGCGCCGCGGCCGCGACCGAAGCCGTAGCCGCTGCGTGCGTCGCGCCCGAGCTTGCCCTTGCCGGGGCGCTGCAGCCGAAGCACGAGCTCGAGGTTCTGCTTCGCGTCGAAGTTGCCGGAGTCGATCGAGATCGCGAGCTGGAAGTACTGCGCGGCGCGCGTCAGGATCTGCGTGACCGCGTTCTGATCCGAGCCGGGTGCGGGCGTCGTCACGACGAGCACGCCGAGGAGGTTCGCGGCGTCGGAGCGCTGCTTCGCCGTCGGTGCGGAGCCGACCAGGCCCTGAATCCTCTCCTGTGCCGACGCGCGCAGCGCCGGGGTGTCCTCACGCACTTCGGGATTGCTGCCGATGCGCGCGAACCAGAAGTACTGAAGCGCGTGCCTGTACGCCATCGCGTTGCCGGTGCCGATGAGGATCGACGCGGGGTCGCCGGGGAGGATCGTCGGGGGCCGCCACAGTCCCTTGTGCGCCGGGAGCGCGCGGAAGCGAAGATCGTCGCGCGCGACGGTTCTCTGCCATGCGTGCACGTCGACGGCGAGCAGTCCCAGCACGAGCGCGATGCCCGCGAGCATGAGCGCGACGAACGCGCTGCGATGGCGGCCGAGGCGCTTCTTCATGCCGCCACACCTCGCGCGGTCAGCCGGCCGTTTAAGCGCTCGTTGCCGGCGAGCAGAACGACGAGCAGCAGGCCGAGGAGCAGCAGCATCCAGGGCTGCGGGGCGGCGACCGCCGCCGCGTGGCGCTTCGCGGTGTGTGTGAAAACGCTCGGATCGACGAATGCCTTCTCGCCGAAGAGCGCCGCGAAGAGACGCTTGTCGCGGGGCGCGGCGAAGAGCGGGACGATGCGCACCGGGATGTGCTCGGCGCGAAGCCGGATCGCTTGTTGCTCGAGCAGTCCCTGGTCGGCGTTCGAGTCGTCGAGGTCGCTGACGAGCAGGATCGCGCCGTGCTTCACGTGCGCGCGCTTCAGCGCCAGCCGTGCCATCTTCAGCCCTTCTCCGACGCGCGTGCCGCCCATGAAGGTGTCCCACGGGGTCTGTCCGAAGACCGGTGTGCTGCCGTAGTAGCGGAGCGGCACGAAGAACGGGATGAACTGGAGCATCGCTCCCGGCGGCGAGTTCGGAGGCAGCAGCTCGTACGCCGTGTCGGAGAACATGGTCAGGCCGACCGACTGGTTCGCGTTGACGATCCCGCGCAGCGTGGTCGCGACGCGTGCGTAGATGGGACCGGAGATGCTCGCCGACATGTCGAGCGCGACGACACCGGTGCTCGCGCCCTCGGGGAACACCGCCGCGCGGCCGGCGCCGGCGGACTTCGCGACGACGAAGAGCCACGCCAGCGTCGTCGCGAGCGCCGCGACGAGCAGCACGCGCACGAGCGCCGTGCGTTGGGTAGCGCCGTGAAGGCGCGGCAGGTCGGCGAGCGGCACGGCGACGCCGCGATGGAAGGTGGGGACTCTCACGCCGAATCCTCCTGGGCGCCGCGCGCCTGCTCGGCGAACTCCTCGACCTCTTCGTCTTCCGGCGTGCGCTGCGACCAGGCGAGCTCGCGCGCGATCAAGGTCAGCTCGTCGGCCCGCTCGACGCCGAGCTCGCCGGCGACGCGCTCGAACGCCTTCCGCTGCAAGGTCTCGTCACCGGTCTCGTGTGCATAGCGCAGCACGGCGAGCGCGCGCTCCAGGGGTGTGCCTGGATCGACGTACGCAGGCGCGCGTCGCGGCCTGACGACGAGATACCACCTGTAGGCGAACCAGAGAGCGCCGAGCACGAATGCGCCGCCGAGCCCGATCGCGAGCCAGAAGATGAGGCCTGGCGACGTGCGGTACGCGGGCGAGGCGACGGGTGTGAAGTCGATGCGCCAGTTGAGGCGATTCGTCTTGCGCAGGAATGCCGCGACACCGGGGCTCACCTGCGAGAGCACCTCGACGGGCGGGAAGCTTGCGTTGATGCCGTACGCCGGCTTGCCGTTGACGGTGAGGTAGTCGATCCGCGCGGGATGGAAGTGGAAGATGTGGAACTTGTCGCTCGGCGGCAGTCGCGGCACGCATGGCAACGTGATGCAGCGGAGCGTCCACGTCCACGTCACCTGCGAGAAGCGGCCGACGCGGAGTCGCAGAACCGTCGGTTTCGTCGTCAACGTGTACGGCGCGAAGTTGGTCGTCACGCGCAGGCGCAGCGGGTCGACCCACTTCGTGTCGGCGATGATCGCGATCTTGGCCGTCAACTCGTCGCCGAACAGATGCACGGTCGGCGAGATCGTCGCATACGCCTTGAGCGGCACGCCCTCGCCGACGGACGAGCCTGTGTCGAAGTGCGGGAGGGTCGCAGCAGCGGGCGCCGCGAGCGCGAGTGCCGCAGCCGCAACGACGAACAGCCGCTTCATGCGACGGCTCCGCGCCACATCTGACGCAGGTCGGCCCAGCGAAGAAACGAGGCGAGCATGTCGCTGTAGTCGTGTGTGTGCACCGAGACCGGCTCGATGCCGAGCGACCGGAAGTCGCGCACGAGCCCGTCCCAGCGGGCTTCGTGCTCGTTGCGGAGGCGGGCCGCCTCGCGTTCGGTGACGTACACGGGGAACACGCGTCCGCTGCGCGGGTCGGCGTACGGGACGGTGATCCCGCCGATCTCGGGGAAGCTCCGCTCCCAGACCGGGTCCTGGATCATCACCGGCACGATCTCCCAGCGGTGCTCGAGCGCGCGCGTCCAGACGCGGAGGTCGGGCGGCACGATGAAGTCGGAGAGGACGAAGACGAACGCCTGCGTCGGCAGGTCGCGCCGGTGCTCGCCGAGGAAGTCGAGACCTTGCGACACCGTGTCGGCCGGCGCGTCGAAGCTCCGCTCGAACGTGCCCGGCTGGGCGCGTGACTCGGTGCGCGGGGCAC
Organism: Gaiellaceae bacterium; assembly: GCA_041486645.1. Classification (GTDB taxonomy): domain Bacteria; phylum Actinomycetota; class Thermoleophilia; order Gaiellales; family Gaiellaceae; genus Palsa-739. The sequence continues at coordinate 13,954 of JBGPLW010000016.1, forward strand.
GCCAGAACGGTTCGCCCTCCGCGTAGTCGAGGTAGCCGGTGAGACTGCGGGCGGCGATGGCGCTCGCGCCGATCAGGTCGAGGGCGGTGAGGATCGCCCGTGGCTTGTCGACGTGCCGGAGCGGTGACGACTCGATCGCCATCGACGGCCTGCGGTCGGCGAGCACGACGACGCGCGGCGCCTCATCGGCGAAGCGCTCGCGCACGATGAACTCGTCGCTGCCGCGTGCGGCGGAGAGGCGCGCCGACGCCGCCCAGTCCATCCAGGCGACGTCGTCGCCGGGGCGGTACTCCCGCGTGCTCGCGACGTCGGAGCCGACGCCGCGCCGCGCGGAGCGCACGCCCCCGAACGCGAGGCCGATCACCCGCCGGCGCGGGATGAGCGGGAAGACCGCCGCCATCTACGCAGTTGCTGCTGCGGGCACGTCGAGGTCGATGTCGAAGCCCGGCTTCGGCGCCCGCTCGAGACACTGCGCGCGCACCTCGAGGCTCGCTGCTTCCCAGCCGCGGTCACGGATCTCGGCGAGGAAGCTCGGGCGGAAGAGGATGCGATGCATGAGCACCGGCACGAACAGCTGCTCGACGTCCTCCGGCGTCACGTAGCGCCGCTGGTGCAGCACCGCCGACGCGCGTGCGGCGCGGTTGAGCGCGAGCGTGCCGCGGACTGAGCTGCCGATCGCGACGATGTCGAGGTTGCGTGTCGCGCGAACGAGGTCGACGATCCAGCTTGCGACTGCCTCGTGGACGAACACGCCGCCGACGGCGCTGCGCAGCGTCATCACATCGTCGAGGTCGATGACGGGCTGGAGCCGTGCGAGCGGGTGGCCGCCCATCTGCTCCTCGACGATGCGCGCCTCGTCCTCCGCGTCCGGGTATCCGAGCGTCGTCTTCACGAAGAAGCGGTCGAGCTGTGCCTCGGGGAGCGGGAACGTGCCTTCGTACTCGATCGGGTTCTGGGTCGCCATGACGAGGAAGGGGTCCGCGAGCCGGCGGGTCTCGCCGTCGACGGTGACCTGCTGCTCGGCCATCGCCTCGAGGAGTGCGGACTGGGTTTTTGGCATCGCGCGGTTGATCTCGTCGACGAGCACGACGTTCGCGAACACCGGGCCCGGCCGGTACTCGAAGTCGCGTTCCTTCTGGTTGAAGATCGAGAGGCCGGTGACGTCCGTGGGCTGGAGGTCGGGCGTGCACTGGATTCGGGTCGAGTGCGAGCCGCGGATCGAGCCGGCGATCGCGCGGGCGAGCACGGTCTTCGCGGTGCCGGGCACGTCCTCGAGCAGGGCGTGCCCGCCGCACATGAGCGCGCCGACGACGAGCTTGATCTGCTCGCGCTTGCCGTGCACGACGGTCTCGATGTTGTCGAGGAAGCGCTCCGCGATCACCGTCGCGGGTGCGAGCGCATCAGTGGCGGCCACTACGACCTCCGGGCGGAAGGGACGGAAACGTGGAGCCTATGCATTGGAGACTTAGACGCTCCCCATGCAATTTGGATTGCTTATAGGTTCTACGCCTGGTCCATCTGATTCGCAAGTCAACGACTGCAACCTGACTGAAGTCAGGTTGCAAGGTTTCAAGCAACCAGCTTTCAAGCTGGTTGCAGTCGTTCGGCTCCGTCCGCCACGAAGCGTCGGTAGCCGGCCGTGCCGCCGGCGAGGTCGCGGATCAGTGACACCTCGATCCAGGACTGGCTCTCGTCGAGGCCCGCCGTCGCGCGGTAGCTGCTCCACGGCCACGATGCAGCGTCCTCGCAGAGCGAGCCGCGGACCGGGTTCAGCACGATGTACCGGCATGCCTCGAGAAGGTGCGCATCTCGCGTGACCGGCTTCGCGTCGTACGGGCCCTCAAAGACGTGACCCGAGCGATCGTGCCGAACGTTGAAGCGGCGGGCATAGCGCCCGTTCAGGCGCTGCATCCCACGCGCGAGGCCGTTCACAGGCGCCTCGAGCAGGAGGTGGTAATGGTTGGGCATCAGGCAATAGGCGTGGCAGATCCATGGCTCTTCCGCGATGACCCGTCCCAGCATCCGCAGAAACGAGAGGTGGTCGACCTCGTCTCGGAAGATCGTCATGCGGGCGTTCCCGCGCGAGGTCACGTGCGAGAACGCAGTTTCCTCAGCCACTCTGTGACGCTACGCGGCGAGCTGTCATGACCGGGTCGCGACATGGTCGCGACCCGGTCAATTCAACGACTGCAACCTGCTTGAAAGCAGGTTGCTCCTTCAGTCCAGCTTGATCGCGACGTGCTTGATCTGCGTGTACTCCTCCATGGAGTAGATCGACATGTCCTTGCCGTAGCCGGACTGCTTGTAGCCGCCGTGCGGCATTTCGCTCGTGATCGGCAGCAGGTGGTCGTTCACCCAGACGGTGCCGAACTGGAGCCGTCGCACCGCGTTCATCGCGCGGCCGATGTCGCGCGTCCAGACGGACGACGCCAGGCCGTACGCGACGTCGTTCGCCCACCGGATCGCCTCGTCGTCGTCGGCGAAGCGCTGCACCGTCACGACCGGGCCGAACACTTCCTTCTGCACGATCTCGTCGGTCTGCTTCACGTCGGTGACGATCGTCGGCTGCACGAAGAAGCCCTTCGAGCCGTTCGTGCCTCCGCCCGTCAGCACCGTTGCGCCCTTTGCCCGCTCGAGGAAGCCGAGGATCCGCTCCTGCTGCGACGCCGAGATGACCGAGCCCATCTCGATCTCGTCCGACTCCATCGGATCGCCCACCTTCA
>JBGPLW010000017.1:0-16656 GCA_041486645.1 Gaiellaceae bacterium
CGCCCCACGGTCGTGACTAGTGCCCGTGCGCGGCCAGCACGAGATCGGGGACGAGGTTCGCCGCGTTCGGCGTACCGAGGCCGGTGACCGCGTCCCAGCCCTGAGTCGACGGATACCCGGGGACCGACGGGTCGCCCTGGTTCGTGTTGCCGCTCGCGACGTCGAAGAAGTCCGCCGCGTAGCGCGCCGGATCTGCGCCGATCTTGTAGAGCGCCGGGTTGAGCAGTCCGAGCCCGCCGCCGTTGATCTGGTCGGCGATCGCGACGAGGCCGGCCCACTGCGGTGTCGAGAGCGACGTGCCGCCGATCGAGTACCAGCCGGTCACGTTGACGTTCGAGCCGCTGCCGTCCGGTGGCAGCGACAGGTAGACGAGTGCGCCGGTGGCGGAGCTCGCCTGGAACGCGACATCGGGGACGCCGCGCGTCGTGCCGGTGAACGAGCTGCCGGCCGGCAGCGTGTTCTGCCACGCGGGCTTGTCGAAGACGTGGCTGAAGCCCCCGCCTGCGAACGTCCAGGCGACTTCGGTGTAGATGCCACCCGGGTTGAAGGCGTTACCGCACTTCGCGCCCACGCCCGGGATCACGAGCTTCGTCCGCGGCTGATTCGCGGTGGCGGCCGTGTCGGTGCACAGATACGTGCCGCCGATCCCGGTCACGAGCGGATCGGACGCGGGCCACTCGACCGACGGGAACGGGATGAGCGAGCCGCCCGCCTTCACCGGCGCCTTCATGGTGTTCGCGGTGCCGCCGTCACCGGAGGCGCCGAGAACGCTGACGCCGTTCGCCGCCGCGTCTTGGAACGCGTAGCGGAGGTTCAAGAGCGACTGCGTGCTGTTGAACGCGTCCTCTGCGGAGGCGAAGCTCTGCGAGATGACCTGGGCGAGGTGGTTGTTCACGACGTAGTCCTCGGCCTTCATCATCTGCGGGAAGCCCTGCACGCCGAGTGTCTCGGCGGTGTTCGTGTGAACGAGCAGGATGTTCGCGCCCGGTGCGATCGCGTGCGCCGTCTCGACGTCGAGCGCGACCTCGAGCGCCCACGCACTCTTGTCCTCCAGATGCGTGCCGTTGCCCGGCTGCGCATTCGTCGCGGGCGAGCCATTGAGGGCCAGCTCGCTGAAGGTCGGCATCGTCGACGTGCACGTCACGCCTTCTTCACCGCACATCGGCGCGAGGCCGAACGCCTGGTCGAAGACGTGCAGGTCGTGCGCCATCGTGTCGCTGCCGTACGAGTCGACGATCGCGATCGTCATGCCCTTGCCGTTCAGCCCTCGGCTGTGCAGCGGTCCGACGTTGTACGCCGACTGGATTGCCTGGGGCGAGAAGCAGCTGATGTGGATCGCCGCGCAGGCGACCGCGGACGGCGGCGTCGTACCCGCCGAGACGAACTGGTAGTCCGTCACTGTCGGATGCGGCAGCGGCAGCGCCGTCCGGTGGGCGGACGACGAGAAAGCGGCCAGTGCTGCGATCGAGCCCGCAAGAGCGAGCACGACCGTGACGACGGCCGCACGCTTGTGCTTCGTCATTCGAGGTATCCCCTCCTCATTGATTTTCTCCCCAAGTCCCCGTGGCCGGTTTCCCGGCTACCGAAGAATCGTGCTCCGACGGTCCGGAGATGTCAAACTGCAAGGTGTCGATGTTCGATCACGTGGGCCTGAACGTCAGGGATTACGCGGCCAGCCGCGCGTTCTACGAGCGGGCGCTCGCTCCGCTCGGCTACGGCGTCGTCATGGCCTTCGACGAGTGGAAGATGGCGGGCCTCGGCGCCGACGGCAAGCCGCAGCTCTGGATCTGCGAGCGCGAGCCGTATGGCACGGGCACGCACGTCGCGTTCACGTGCGCCGATCGCGCGACCGTCGATGCGTTCCACCAAGCCGCCCTCGACGCGGGGGGCCTCGACAACGGCGCGCCGGGCGTGCGCGAGGAGTACCACCCGACGTACTACGCCGCCTTCGTGCACGACCTCGATGGAAACAACGTCGAGGCCGTCTGCCACTCGCCGGTTTCGTCCTAGACTTCGCACGGGATGGCCTGGGATCAGCTGAGCGACGAGCAGCGTGAGATCCGGGATCTCGTCCGGACCCTCGCGCGCGAGCGGATCGGGCCGCGCGCCGCGGAGATCGACGAGTCGCACGAGTTCCCGTGGGACGTCGTCGAGCTCTATCGCGAGAACGACATCTTCGGGCTCTTCTTCGACGAGCAATACGGCGGGCTCGGCACCGGCACGCTCCTCGCGCTCGTCGCGATCGAGGAGGTTTCGAAAGTCTGCGCGACGAGCGGCTTGATCCTCGCCGTGCAGGAGCTCGGGTCACTCGGTCTCAAGCTCGCCGGGAGCGAGGTGCAGCGAGCTCGCTACCTGCCGAAGCTCGCGAGCGGCGAATGGCTGTGCGCGTACGCGCTGACGGAGTCCGGCTCGGGCTCGGACTCGGCCGCGATGCGCACGACCGCGCGACGCGACGGCGACGACTACGTGCTGAACGGGTCGAAGCGGTTCATCACGAACGCCGGCGTCGCGAAGCTCTACACCGTGTTCGCGAAGACGGATCCGGACGCGGGCCACTCCGGCATCTCCGCGTTCGTCGTCGAGGCGGACTCGCCGGGCTTCGAAGTCGCGCGGCTCGAGCCGAAGATGGGCATCAGCGGCTCGACGACGGGCGAGCTCACGTTCGACGACGTGCGCGTTCCTGCGGCGAATCTCCTCGGCGACGAGGGTGAGGGCTTCCGCATCGCGATGCGCATTCTCGATCGATCGCGCCCCGGAGTGGCGGCGCAGGCGCTCGGCATCGCGCAGGGGGCGACCGACTATGCGCTCGAGTACGCGAAGACGCGCGAGACGATGGGGCGGCCGATCGCGCAGCACCAGCTCATCCAGGCGAAGCTCGCAGACATGGAGACAGAGTGCGAGGCGGCGCGCGGCCTGCTCTACCGCTTCGGCCAGATGGTGGACGACGGCGTCGACGGCGCCGAGCTGACGAAGGCGTCGGCGATGGCGAAGCTGAAGTGCGGCGACGTCGCGATGGCCGTGTCGACGGACGCGGTGCAGATCCTCGGCGGCTACGGCTACATCAAGGAGTACCCGGTCGAGCGCTTCATGCGCGACGCGAAGATCACGCAGATCTACGAGGGCACCCAGGAGATCCAGCGCCTCGTGATCGCGCGCGAGATGGTGAAGGAGTCACGCGCCTTCCTGCTCGCGGGCGTCGGCTGATTCTTCCTCGCTGTCGCAGGTAGACCCCCGCCGGGCGGTCTGTTAGAAACGCCCCAGCGTGGGCCGCATTGCGATCATCATCGCCGTCGCCTACGGGATCCTCGGCGGTGGGCTCGTCGTCCTGCTCGGGATCCTCGTCTGGAGCTCGACCGTCGGCCGCCGGCGAGAGATCGACGCCCGCAAGCTCGGCGAGCGCGAGCGGACGTGGTTCGGGATCGTCGTCGTCCTGCTCGTCGGGCTGCTCTTCGCGACGATCTTCTTCACGCCGTACGGGCGGAGTGCGGGGAAGGGCGGTCTGTCGTTCGACATCAAGGCGCAGCAGTTCGCCTTCGTGATCCCCGGCAGGGCCATCAAGGCCGGCGTGCCCGTGACGTTCCATCTCACCTCGGGCGACGTGAACCACGGCTTCGCCGTCTTCAACGAGCACAACGAGTTCCTCTTCCAGGCGCAAGTGATGCCGGGCAGGACGCAGGACTACGTCTACACGTTCAAGAAGCCGGGCCGCTACCGCGTCGTCTGCTTCGAATACTGCGGCGTCGGCCACGACCAGATGCGGGGCCAGTTCGTGGTGAAGAAGTGACCGAGCATGTCGCGGCGGAGTCAATCGCACTCGAGCCCGGGCCGGACCGCGAGCTCGCGCGCCGGCTCACGCTCCGTTATGTCCTGACCGCGCAGGCGATTCTCGCCGTCTCCGGGCTCCTCGGGATCTTGATCAGGTCGAGCCAGGCCGGGGTCGGACGCATGAGCGCGAACTGGTTCTACGCGCTCATGACGGCGCACGGCCTCGGCGCCTTCCTCGGCTGGGCCGCGTTCAGCGTCATGGGCACTGCCTTCTGGGTCTTCGCCGAGGTCGGCTTCCCGCTGCGGCGGTTCGGCCGCGCGATGGCCGAGGCCGCCTACTGGCTGATGGTCGTCGGCATCGCAGGTGTCGTCATCTCGACCCTCGCGCTGCACTTCGCCGGGTCGTGGGTCTTCCTCTATCCGCTGCCCTTCCACTCCGCCGGGCAGTGGGGCGAGGTCTCGAGCGGGATCTTCCTCTCCGCCGTGCTGCTCGTCGGCCTCTCGATCGTGACGTGGTCGCTCGCCGTCGTGCACACGGCGGTGAGCCCGGCGCTGCACACGGTCTCGACGCGCTGGACGAACAGGTTCGGCGCCGCGCTCGGCTTCGGCTACCTCTGGCCGAAGCGCTACGCGACGAACCCGCGCGCCGTGCCGTACCCGGTGATCCCGCTGACGGTCATCGCGGTCGACATGATCATCGCGACGCTGCCGCTCGCGGTGCTGCTCGTCGAGATGATCGTCCAGTCGTTCGTGCCGTCGTGGCACGTCGACCCGCTGCTCGCGAAGAACGTGTTGTGGTGGTTCGGCCATCCGGTCGTGTACCTGCTGCTGTTCCCGGCCGTCGCGGTCTACTACCTGCTCGTGCCGCGCTTCGCCGGGCGTGCGCTTGTCGCGGGGAATGTGATCACGGTCGGGTGGACGATCGCAATCATCGCCAACGTCATCGTGTGGGCGCACCACGTCTACATCGACTACCCCGTGAACTCGCCGCAGGCGGCGATCGACACGGCGATGCAGCCGCTCACGTTCGCACTCACGATTGTCTCCGCGCTGTCGCTCTACAGCCTCTTCTTCACGATCTACAAGTCGAAATACGTTTGGAATGCGGCGGGCACCGCGCTCTTCCTCGGTCTGATCAGCTGGCTCTCGGCTGGTCTTTCCGGCGTCGTGAACGCGACGATCGCCTTTGACCAGGTCGTGCACAACACGCTCTGGATTCCCGGCCACTTCCACCAGATGGCGTTTATCAACATCGGCTTCGTCGCGTTCGCCGCCGTCTATACGTGGCTGCCGGATTGGCTCGGGCGGCCGCTCTACAGCGAGGCGATGGCGAAGTGGCACGTGTGGCTGACGTTCCTGCTCGCGACCGTGAACTCCGTTCTCTGGCTCGTGCAGGGGCTCGAGGGCGCGCCGCGGCGCTTCGCCGTGCTCCCGAGCAACTACAACAGCCTGACGAAGGCCGCCGTCCCGATCGTGATCGCGCTCGGGGCCGCGCAACTGCTCTTCTTCTGGAACGTCGTGCAGACGCTCCGCGGCAAGGTCGTCGTGCCGAGGCCGCTGCGCGAGCGGTGGCCGGAGGCGGTCGCGGAGGCGGCGCTCGTGCTCGCGGTGCTCGGTCTCGCCTTCGCGACGGGAGCGGCGGGCTGGATCATCGGCCACTACACCGCGGAGTCCAACGTGAAGACGGTGACGGTCGGTTCCGCGCCTGCGCCGACGACCGCGCCGTCGGGCACCGACGCCGGCAAGCGGGTCTTCACGTCCGCCACGTGTGGCGGCTGTCACACGCTCGCGGCCGCCGGCGCGCGCGGCACGGTCGGCCCGAATCTCGACCAGGTGAAGCCGGCGCGCGCGCTCGTCGTCGATCGCGTGACCCATGGCAAGGGCGCGATGCCGTCGTTCAAGGACTCGCTGACGTCGCAGCAGATCCAGGACGTCGCCGACTTCGTCGTCGCGTCAACCCGGTAGTTCAGGCTGCACGCGCTCGACGTGGGCGCGAACGAGGAAGGTCATCGCCGTTGCGAGCGTTGCAATCTGCTCGCCCATCATCAGAAGCGCGGCGCGGCTCTGGTCCTCGCCCGCGCTCCAGCCGAAGGGGCGGTCGCCGGTCGCCGTGTAGTGCGGATAGAGCGGGTGCAGCGCGACGAGCGCCTCCGCCAGCAGTCCGCTCGCGACGAGCATCGTGAACGCGAACATCGCGCGCTGGCCGACACTCAGCCAGGCGCGGCGGGCCGGATCGACGATCTGCACCCACGCGAGCGTCCCGGCGACGGCGAAGCATGCGTGCTCGAGGTCGTGGAGCGGGGGATGCGCGAGTGCCGCATCGTAGGCCGCCGGTACGTGCCAGCCGCCGAGTGCCGCGAGCCAGAGCGCGAGCGAGACCTTCGGGCGCAGCAGGAAGGACGCGGCGGCTCGCAGCGGGCTGCGCGCGACGACGCGCAGCACGGGCTGTGGCAGCAGGAAGACGGCCAGCGGCCCGCGGGCGCCGAGGACGATCAGCAGCGGCCCGACGTCGCCGAGCAGCAGGTGCTGGAGCATGTGCGCGCTGAGCAACTGCTCCTCGCCGATTCGGTCGAGCGGCGAGACGACGGCGAGCACCGAGGCGGCGACGCCGGCGCAGAAGAGGGCCGCACGCGACAGGTCTGCGTGCGTCGAGCCCGACCGACGGCGCAGACGGCGGAACGCCTGCGTGTAGAGAAGGAGCGCGACGGCCGCGAGGGCGAGTGGGCCGGGCGCGAGCGTCCACGACGTGTCGATGGCGGCGGCGGGTGTGAGGATGACCATCGTCGACCTGGAATGGTCGCACGTCGATGCCTTGCGGATCGATCCGGTCTACGAGCCGCGGTGCGGGCCGGCAACGGCCGCCAAGGCGTCCGCGACGGCCTTGACGCCCGCGACGTCGCGGGCGGACGCGTGGCGGCGAATCGAACGCTCGAGCTTGTCGAGCACCAGCGTGATCTCTCTCGCGGAGCGCGCGCCCTCTTTCGTCAGCGCGACGATGAACGAGCGCCGGTCGTGCGGGTTGAGCCGGCGCTCGATCAGCCCTCGCAGATCGAGGCGGTCGAGCACGTTCGTGAGCGTCGACGGCTTGTGGCCGAACTCGGACTGGAGCTCACCGACCGTGAGAGGGCCGCGGCGGTCGAGCTGGGCGAGCACGTGCGCCTCGGCCTGGGTAACGCCGAGCTCGCCGGCGGCCCGCTCGATGTGGACGGCGACGAGGTGGACAGCTCGTTCGAGATCTGCGATCATTTCCATATGGGATATTACGATATGGGAATGACGGACAACGAGCTCCTGCAGGCTTTCGAGTCTGGAGCCCTCACGGGAGCCGATTTTCCGCACGAAAGGCACGTTCGCGTCACCTGGCTCCTCACGCAGCGCGACGGCCTCGAGCAGGCTCGCGAGACGGTGGCTCGGGGGATCCGCGGCATCGCCGAGCGCGCCGGCAACCCCGCCGCGTTCCACGTGACGATCACGCGGGCGTGGTGCGAGCTGATCGCCGCCGCCGACGACCTCGAGTCGCTCCCGGAGCTCCTCGACCGCTCACTGCTCTCGCACTACTACTCGGCGCGGGCGCTCGAGTCGGGCCGCGAGCGCTGGGTCGAGCCGGATCTCGCGCCGCTCCGCCTCCCGCCGCCGCCTCGGCCTGAGGTCGACCTCGTCTCGGTCATGCGCCAGGTGCCCGCCGCGGTCGCCGTCCTCTCCGCGAAATCCGGCGGCGACGTGCACGCCACGACCGTCAGCTCCGTGACGTCCGTGTCGCGCCGGCCGCCGCTCGTGCTCGTCTGTCTCGCCGAGGGGTCGCGCGCGCTCGAGCTCGCGAGCGAGGCCGGGGCGTTCACGCTCAGCTTCCTCGCCTCCGGGCAGGAGGACGTCGCCGCGCGCTTCGCGGACGGTGCCCGCCCGGCCGGCCACGCGCAGTTCGCGGGAGTGCCGCACCGGCTCACCCCGCAAGGCCCGGTGATCGCCGGAGCCGCCGCGTGGCTCGGCTGCACGATGTCGGCGGTGCACCCGGGTGGCGACCATCGCGTCGTCGTCGGTGAAGTCGCGAGCGCGGACGTCGGCGACGGGCACCCGCTCGTCCGCCACGACGGCGCCTTCCTCTAGCCTCCAGCTCCGATGGCGGACATCGGAGCTCACAGCTGGTGGCATGTGATCGATCTCCCGGGCGGGGAGATCACGCCGGGCGGCTGGGATCTCCGCCGGACGACGCACGAGCTGCCGTGGCCGGACGTCACGGGCAAGCGCTGCCTCGACGTCGGCACCGCGGACGGCTTCTGGGCATTCGAGCTCGAGCGGCGCGGGGCGGCGGAGGTGGTCGCGATCGACCTGCCGTCTGCGTTCCAGCAGAGGGCGCGTGCACGGTTCGAGCTCGCAGCCGAGCTCCTGGGCTCCAGCGTCGTCTACGAGGAGAGGAGCGTGTACGACCTCGACGGCGCGTTCGACGTCGTCTTCATGGGCTTCATGCTCCAGATGGTGCACGACCCGATCGGGGCGCTCCGCGCGGCCCACCGCGTGTGCCGCGGGCACCTGATGCTGCTCGACACGGTCAGCCTGCCGCTCTCCCTGCTGCCGTCGCCGCTCGTCCGCCTCGATGCGCGGCGAAAGGCCTTCGAGTACTTCGTCTTCAACCGCCGGGGCGTCCGGAAGGCGGTCGAGCTCGCGGGCTGGACGGTCGAGGCCCAGACGGGGATCCTCCGCGACCATCCCGGCCCGACGGCCACGCACACCTGGGGCCACCGGGTCGGCATCCTCGGCCGCTCGTGCGCCCTCCGTGCTAGTATTTGAGCACGCAAGTATTCCCTTGAAAGGACCTGAGCTCATGCGCTTCGACGGCATCCACCACATCACGTGCATCACGGGCGACGCGCCGCGGAACGTCGACTACTACACCGGCACTCTCGGCCTGCGGCTCGTGAAGAAGACGGTCAACCAGGACGATCCGACCGTCTACCACCTCTTCTACGCCGACGAGCAGGGGAGCCCCGGCGCCGACCTGACGTTCTTCGAGTACCCGGGCGCAGTGCCCGGCCGCGCCGGCGCCGGAATGGTCTACTCGATCGTCTGGCGGGTCGGCTCCGAGGAGGCCCTCGACTTCTGGGCCGAGCGCCTCGCCGTCGAGCGCACGGGCGACACGATCGTCTTCACCGACCCGGAAGGGCTCCAGCACGAGCTCGTGATCGCGCACGTTCCCGACGAGCCGCTCATCGCCGACCACCCCGAGATCCCGCGCGAGCTCGCGCTCCAGGGCTTCGAGGGCGCGCGCGCCTACGCACGCGACGCCGACGTGCGCACTGCGCCGTTTCTCGAGCAGCTCGGCTTCGAGCGCGACGGCAACGACTGGCGTACGCGCGGCGACTCGCGCGAGGGTTGGATCGAGTACAACGACGCGCCCGAGGACGCCGGCATCCCCGGCGCCGGCACTGTGCACCACATCGCGTGGGCATCGACGATGGAGGAACACGAGGCCTGGCAGAAGCGCGTCGCCGACGCGGGCGGCCGCCCGACGCCGATCATCGACCGCTTCTGGTTCCGCTCGATCTACTTCCGCGAGCCGAGCGGCGTCCTCTTCGAGATCGCGACGCTCGGGCCCGGGTTCGCAACCGACGAGGACACGGCGCATCTCGGCGAGAAGCTGATCCTGCCGCCCGCGTTCGAGCACCTGCGCGCAGAGGTCGAGCCGATCCTCACGCCGCTGCCGAACCCGCGCGAACGCAACCAGGTTGCCTGACAACCTGGTTGCACGGGAACGCCCGGCGAACGGTGAGCCGGAGGGCGCGCTCGTCCTGCTGCACGGTCGCGGCGCCGACGAGCACGACCTTTTCCCGCTCCTCGACGCGCTCGACCCCGAGCGCCGGCTGCACGGCTATACGCCGCGCGCGCCGCTCTCGCTGCCGCCGGGCGGCGCGCATTGGTACCACGTGCCGCGCGTCGGCTACCCCGATCCCGAGACGTTCGCGCAGGGCTACGGGGTGCTGACCGACTGGTTCGACGCTCTGCCTTTCCCCGCCGACCGCATCGTGCTCGGCGGCTTCTCGCAGGGAGCGGTGATGAGCTACGCGCTCGGGCTCGGGCAAGGCCGGCCGCGCACGAAGGCGCTGATCACACTCAGCGGCTTCATCCCGACGGTCGAAGGCTGGGAGGCCGACCTCGAGTCGCCGTTCCCGCCGATCGCAATCGCGCACGGCAGCTACGACCCGGTGATCCCAGTCGAGTTCGGCCGCGCCGCGCGTGCACGGCTCGAAGCCGCAGGGGCCGAGGTGCTCTACCTCGAGTCGCCGATCCAGCACTCGATCGACCCGCAGGCGCTCCCGCAACTGCACGCCCTAGTCCTCTCCGTGGAATCGGAATAGGCTCATTCCTCTGGTTTCGGAGGAGGAGGACACATGAGAAGACTCGCCGTTTCGCTCGTCGTGCCGGCCGTCGTAGTCGCGTTTCTCGCGGCGAGCGCATTTGCCCGGCCGGCGGCGACGTTCAAGTACTGCACCGATCCCACGTTCCCGCCGATGGAGTACACGACGACGAGCGGAACGATCGTCGGCTTCGACGCCGACATGGCAGTCGCGCTCGCGAAGACCTGGGGAGGCACCGCGTCTGCGTCGAAGACCGCATTCCCGGGGCTCATCCCGGCGCTGAACGCGAAGAAGTGCGACGCCGTGATCAGCGGCATCTTCATCACACCTGACCGCACGAAGCAGGCGGGAGCCGTGTCGTACATGCACACGCATCGCGTGCTCATCGTCAAGGCCGGGAACCCGAAGAAGATCAACAGTCCGAACGCGCTCAAGGGCCTCGTCGTCGCGGTGCAGACCGGGACGAAGTACGAGGAGTACCTGAAGGCGCTGAAGGCGAAGATCGGCTTCACGCTCCAGAGCTATCCGGGCGACAACGACGCGGTCGCGCAGGTGCTGCTCGGACGCGCCGACGCCGTCCTCACGCAGGACACGTCGTTCGCGTTCCAGGCGAAGCAGCACCCCGGCAAGATCGCGGTGGCCTTCACGTTTGCAGCGAGCGATCAGTTCGGCATCTACTATCGCAAGGCCGACGCGTCCTCACTCGGAGCGCAGATCAAGGATGGCATCGCGCAGTTGCGGTCGAACGGAACGCTCACCAAACTCGCGACGAAGTACAAGATCCCGGTCAATACCGTCAAGTAGTGGTCGCGAGCTTCGACTCGCATCTCTTCTGGTCGGCGCTCACCTCCGGTCCTTACTGGAGGGGAGCGCTGACCGCGCTCGAGCTCACCGCCGCATCGCTCTCGGCCTCGCTCGTGATCGGGTTCTTCGTCGCGCTCGGTGCGCTCAGCCAGAAACGCTCGGTGCGGTCGGTGTCGTGGATCTACAACTGGCTGTTCCGCGCGACACCGACGTTGCTCCAGCTCTATTTCGTGTGGGACGTGTTGCCGACGGTCTGGAGCGGCTTCGCGCAGTCGTGGTTCACGCCGTTCATGGCCGCGTGGATAGCGCTCTCGTTGAACGAAGCCGCGTATCTGTCGGAGATCATTCGCGCGGGGCTGATGTCGGTCGACCCCGGCCAGGAGCTGGCGGGGCGCGCGCTCGGCATGTCGAATCGCCGGATCCTGAGGCGCATCGTGGTTCCGCAGGCGATCCGCATCGCGATTCCGCCGATCGGCAACGAGTTCATCACGCTGCTGAAGCTGACCTCGCTTGCGTCGATCATCTCGCTGCACGAGCTGCTGACCGCGGCGAACCAGCTCACTGCGGCGAAGTTCCAGTACCCGGAGCCGCTCCTCGCCGCGCTCGTCTACTACCTCGTGATCGTTTCGATTCTGATGGCCTTTCAGGCGCGGCTCGAGCGCCGGTTCACGTGGACGTCGCGGCGCGGCGGCCGCACCACGGCGCCGGCGATCCCCGTCGTCTCCCATGACGCGCGATGAGCGTGCTTCGCGCATACGACCTGACGAAGTGGTACGGCGACCTCGAGGTCCTGCGCGGGGTCACGTTCGAGGTGGAGCCCGGCCAGGTGAAGGTGATCATCGGGCCGTCGGGCTCGGGAAAGTCGACCTTGCTGCGCTGCCTCGCCCTGCTCGAGGCGCCGGATCGCGGCGAGGTGTCGCTCGAGGGCCGGCCGCCCGGCCCCGGCGAGGTCGGCATGGTCTTTCAGCGCTTCAATCTCTTCCAGAACATGACGGCGCTCCAGAACGTCATGTGCGGGCTCGTCGAGGTGCATCGGCAGTCAAAGGCCGACGCGCGCTCGGCGGCGCTCGAGTTTCTCGACCGCGTCGGGCTCGCCGACAAGGCGTCGCAGTATCCCGACGAGCTGTCGGGCGGCCAGCAGCAGCGCGTGGCGATCGCGCGGGCGCTCGTGATGAAGCCGAAGGCGATGCTCTTCGACGAGCCGACGTCTGCGCTCGACGTCGAGCTCGTCCGCGAGGTGCTCGACGTGATGGAGTCCCTCGCGCGCGAGAAGATGACGATGGTCGTCGTGACGCACGAGATGCGTTTCGCGCACCACGTCGCGAGCTCGGTGCTGATGATGGACGAAGGCCGCATCGTCGAGGAGGCGCCACCCGAGGAGTTCTTCTCGTCGCCGAAGGAGGAGCGCACGCAGCGCTTCCTCGCACTCGTCGAGTGACGCCGTCAGCAAGCGGCTCTTTGACAAAACCGGCACACAGTTGGCACGAAGCCGTGTTGGGGAGTGTCCCCCTTACGGCTTCGTCACGGATGGAGCGACGACGTGTCCACGACCTCGAAGTCGGAGCCGTGGATCCCGCCGAGCGAGTGGAGGTCGTCGTTCGACCACTTCGGATTCGGCGCGCCGCTCACGTACCAGTTCGAGCCGTTGTCGGCGAGGATCATGCCGTACGTCTTCAGCGCCTGGAGCACGATGCGCGTCTGCTTCGGGAAGCCGGAGATGTCGACGCTCGCCTTCAGCCGCACGCGCAGGCCCATCGGCGGCAACGAGGGATCGTCCGACGACGACGCGTAGTGACGCGCGGGATAGACGTACGCGCGGCGCGTCCGTGACGCGGTGAAGCGCAGCGCATGGTCGATCACCCCGCGCGCAACCTCGTCGTAGCGCGCGAGACCCGGCAGGATCGGCAGGCCGGCTGCATCCGCCGACGTCCAGCCGGCGGGGCGCAACGCGTTCGAGCGCAGGTTCCACACCGCACCCGACCCCGCATGCCAGCCGCCCGCCTTCGGATACAACGCATACAGCTCGTAGAGCTTGCACGCATCCTTGTCGAGCAGCAGCGCATGCCGGTCACCGTCCGACTGCCGTCCGCCCTCGATGTGCACGGTCGCGGGAATCGGATAGCGCACCCGGTCGGACTCGTCGGCGTAGTCGAACGAGACCTTCGAGCGCGGCGTCTTCGCCGAGACGACGTCGAACGGGATGCCGATCGGCTGCCCGTCGTAGAGCCCGGAGCCGAAGTCCGGGTGCAGCCCGACCCCGACGCCGATCGACTGGATCATCTGCGCGGAGTTCGCGGCGACCGGCAGCGAGTCGACGCGCGCGTTCCATGCGTTCGTCGCAGGGAAGATCGAGCACTTCGGCGCGGTCGGCGATCGAAGTGCATGCGCCGAGGCAACGCCGATCAGCATCGCGCCGGCGGCAAGCGCGAGGACTCGCTTCATGGCACCAGCGTGCCCGAAGCGGCCGCGGGCCGGCATCCCCCTAGCGGGTGGCGCGAAGCGAGACGGTCACATTCGTGCCCTCGCCCTCGCGGCTCGTGAGCGTGATCGTGCCACCGTGCTGTTCGACGAGTGCACGCGAGATCGCGAGCCCGAGCCCGGTGCCCGGGATCGCCTGCCGGGTCGCGGTCGACGCACGGAAGAAGCGCGAGAAGATCTGGCCGTGCTCGTCACGCGGAATGCCGATGCCGGTGTCGGCGACCGTGAGCCGGAGCCCGTCGCCGTCGCCTTCGATGCTCACGGTCACACGGCCGCCTTCGTTTGTGAACTTCACGGCGTTCGAGACGAGGTTGTCGATCACCTGCGCGATGCGGGTGCCGTCGGCGAGCACCTCCGGCGGGTGGTCCGTGACGAGCTCGAGCGTGACGCCCTTCTCCGTCGCGGCAGGTCGGGCGGATTCGATCGAGCGCTTCGCGATGGCCTGCACGTCGACCGGCGCGAGCGTCAACTCGATTCGCTTGGCCTCGATCTGCGCCATCAGCAGCAGGTCCTCGACGAGCGCATGCAAGCGGGTGGTGCTGCGCCGGATCACCTCGAGGTACTGCCGGCCCGAGGTGCCGAGCCCGGCCTCCTCGTCCTGCATCATCTCGAGGAAGCCCGAGATCGAGGTCAAGGGCGTGCGCAGCTCGTGCGACACGGTCGCGACGAACGCATCGCGCATTCGGTCGAGCTCTCGGTCCGCCGTCACCTCGCGCAGCGTCCAGATGCGGCCGCGCAGGCCGCCGGGGACTTCGGGCACGGGCGCCGTGTATCCGCGGAACACGCGACCGGTTCCCGCGATCTCGAACTCGTCCGTCGACGCAGCGCCGGGCTCGTGTGCGAGCTCGAGCATCCGGGCGCGATAGCGCTCCGGCTCGGTGATCGAGCCGGAGAGCGCAAGCAGCCGCTCCGGCACGGTCCCGTGCGTCGGCATGCCGAGCTCGCCAACGAGCCGCCGCAGCGGCCGGTTCGAAATGAGGATGTTGCCCTCGGCGTCGGTGAGGCAGATCCCGTCGAGCGTCGCATCGATCAGGGCGGACTGCAGCAACGCGACGCCGCGGTGCGCCTCCTCGCTCGCCTTGAGCCGCCTGCCGACGAGGGCGGATCCCATCGCGAGGACGACGAGCGACCCTGCCCGCACGGCGATCTGCGTCTCGTCGAGCTTCACCGAGTCGTAGTGGGTGGCAGTGAGATAGACCGCCATCACGAGGCTTGCGCCGCCGATCCCACCCGCGACGCCGAGATCGAAGCCGAGGAGCGCAACCCACGGCGCAAACGTCACGATGCCGAGCTTCGACGACCAGGAGAACGCCAGCATCACCCCCCAGGTCGCGGCGATGCCTGCGACGGCCACGGAGGCGACGAAGTAGCGGCGGTGGGCAAACGACACGACGCCGCGCAGTGTAGACCGGCCGCTAGTCGCCAAAGACGGTGCGGAGCGCGTCGCCGATCGCCGCGGTCGATGCAGGCTTCACGAGGTAGGCGACGCTCGCGGACGGCTCGAAGCCCTCTTCGCGCGGATAGATGCTGAGGCAGATCACGGGCGGCGCATTGTCACCGAAGCGGCGCAGCACCGAGCGGCCGACCGCGCAGGCGGGCTCGAGCAGGATCGCGTCGACGTCGTCTCGCCCAGTTCGCTCCTCCGGATATACGGCTTCGTATCCGAGCCGCTGCACGGTCAGCTCGAGCAGAGCGCGCACGTCGTCGTTCGGCTCGGCGATCAGGACGCGCGGGATCATGCGGCCGGTCTGAGTGTCTCGGCGTTTGCCTCGTTCTCGTCCGGTCGCGCGCGACCGCTCATCAGCACGTGCACGAAGACGAACGCCGCCGCGAGCAGCGCGAGGAACATCGGCGCACGCAGGTACTGGAGGATGACGATTGCGCCCGGGAGGCGCAGTGCCTTCGCGCCGACGATGTCCTGCGGCTTCGGCCGCCACACGTCGGGAGCGGTGCGGTTGTCGCCGCGCACGATGAAGCCGTGCTTCGCGTCGCCGCCGATGATCCGGTGGATCACCTGGGCGCCCGCCATCGGATCGCCCTTCGGAACGCGATAGGCGATGAGCTGGCCCGCGTGATAGCTCGACTGCTTCTCGACGAGCACGAGGTCGCCGGTGTGGTACCGCGGCTCCATGCTCTGTCCGGAGACGAGCACGTAGCCGGCGTTGCCGCCGAGCGACTGCGGGCGCAGGAACTGCGCCCAGAAGAGACAGGCGAGGATGACGATCGCGATCCCGGCCGCCTTGTTCGTGCGCGTGAACGCCCCACTGAGCCAGTGCGGCGGCTGGACGAGCGCCGGGTGCGCGCTACTTTTCATAGTTGACCACCAGCTGCGGCTGGTTTGCCGCCGTCGCGTTCTCGCTCGAGCCGAAGATCGTCGTGACGTTCGTGACGCTGCTGGCCTCGCTGACGCGCCAGCCGAAGCTCGAGCCGCCGTTCTTGATGAGAGCATCGACGTCGGCGGTGACGGTGACGCTCTTCGTCACGTTGCTCGTGGTGCCCGTCGTGATCGTCGCGAAGTTCGCTCCGTAGGTGAGGGCCTGCGCGCCGTTCCACGTCGTTGTGCCGTTCCACGTCGTAAGCACCGGCGCCACGTCGAGCGTCCGGCTCGAGGCCGGAGCGGTCGTGATGCGGAGGTTCAGCGTGGCCGAGTCGGCACCGCCCGTGGACGGGATGTTGCAGCTCGAAAGGTCGAAGCGGACGAATGCCCACGTGCGCTGGCCGCTCTTCGGGCCGACGCTCAAGGTCGTGCTTGCGCCGAACGTGTTCGTCGGAAGCTTCTCGTCGACGTACGTGTCGGTCGTCGAGGTCGTGCCCGACAGCGTGCAGGTCGCCTTCGTCAGCGCCTGCGAGCCGGCCCAGATGTGCCAGGAGCCGACGCTGAGCGACGCGGCGAACGCGGTGCTCGTCGAGGCTGCGATCGTGACCGCAAAGAGGAGGGCGAGGCGCCGCATGCTCAGGCACCCACCAGTGCGTACTCGTACCTCATGAGGCTCGCGGCCGAAACGGTCCCGAAGCCGCTGAACGTCATCGACCCGCCGCCCGCCGGAACGACGCCGCTGCTGCTGCCGAGCGACGTGCCGGTGCCACTTGCGAGCGTGACGCTGAGCGTCTCACCTGCACACGCGGCCGGAACGCCGGTGACGACAATCTGGGTGAAGTTGCCGCTGTTGTCGACGCTGCGCGTCGCGCTGAGCGACGCGACTCCGCACGATGTGACGGAGGCGTTGCCGGCGGAGAGCGCCTGCGAACCGAGAGCCAG
>JBGPLW010000018.1:0-16406 GCA_041486645.1 Gaiellaceae bacterium
GCGTCACCCTCGCGGAATCCCCGCGACGCATCAAGCACGAGGAGAACAACGCTGCTCACCACAGCAAACGCCAGCAATAGGCCCGTGACGATTCGCATGGCCGAACCTTAGTTAGGCCGCGAGCGATATTGCGCGTGCTCGGCTGACCCTGCCCGCGCGGGGCAGGCAACCCGTCAAGAGACGTTCTTTGAGGAGTGCGACCGGTCGGCGGAGGCGAGACCGCGCTCTCGCCGGAGCACAAGACGCTCACGTCTATCGACGGACGAAGGAGGGGGTCCGTGGGGAAGCATGGGTTCCCCCACGGTCAGAACGCGAATATCGAACGACCGGCGAGCTCGACGGCGTAGATGTCCGTCGCGAGCTCGAGATGGTCGCGCAAGGCCTTTGCGGCGCGATCCGGATCGTGTGCCGCGCACGCCTCGAGCAGCTCGACGTCGAGCTCCTCGTGCCGGTCCTGGACCGCGCCCTTCGCAAGGAGCACGGGCCGGTACCGCTCGCACGAATCCCATGCGGGACGGATCAGCCGCAGCAGCCAGGCCGAGCTCGCGGCCTCGTAGAGCGCGAAGTGAAACGACCCGTGCGCGCGCACCGCGGCCCGGATGTCGCCCCGTCGCCGCGCCTCGTCGTAGGCGTCGAGGTGCGAGCGCGCGGCGTCGGCCGCGGAGGACGTGAAGAGCTCGGCTGCACGGCGGACGGCCATGCCCTCGAGCGCGAGTCGGATCGAGAAGAGCTCACGCAGCTCCTCGACGTCGAGGCGCATCACCTTGGCTCCGTGGTGGGGCAGGTGCTCGGCCAGGCCGAGCGCCTCGAGCTGGCGCAGCGCCTCCCGGATCGGCGAGATGCTCATCCCGAGCTGGCGCGCGAGATCCTCGAGCCGCAGCGGCGTTCCGGGCGTCAGCTCGCCCATGATGATCGCCTCGCGAAGCCGCTCCAATGCGGCCTCCGCCATCGTCCGGTGACGGACGGCGGCGCCACCTCCTGCCTCGGCCGGGGATTCCACCGACGCGGACCCTGAACCACACTTGATCAGATGTCAAACCCGTGAGACACTGCCTCACGGTCTGCGCACGCGTGTCCAACCGCGCGGCCTCACCTTTGCTTTTTTGCACGAACGGAGGGTCGCGGCATGAGCCCGGCCACGAGAGAGGAGTAGAGATGACGGGAATGACACGGGCTCGCATCGCGCTCGTCATGGTTGCCGCCTCGGCGCTCGTGCTTGCCGCGACCGCGGCGGCCCGCACGCATGCCGGTTCGCCGATCACGATCGGCTGGGCGTTCGACTCGAAAGGCGGAATGGCGCCGTTCGACGGACCTGCGCTCGCGGCAGCTGAGCTGCGCGTGAAGCAGATCAACGCGAAGGGCGGCGTCGGTGGCCGGCCGCTGCAGATCAAGACGTGCGACACGCAGGGCAACAAGCCTGCGATCGCGAAGGCGTGCGCGCTGAAGCTCATCGGTGGAGGCGCGAACGTGATCTTCACCACGTGCGATGTCGACTATGCGGCACCGGTCGTGCAGGAGACGATCAACCGCGGGATCCTCGCGGTCGCGCCGTGCATCGGCACCGACCAGATGGGGCCGAAGCGCTTCGGCACGAAGGGCAAGCTTGCCTTCAGCTTCGGCAACGTCGCCCAGGACGAGGGTTCGGCGATGGCGCAGTATGCGTGGGGTCGCGGCTGGCGCAAGGCCGCGCTCGCAACCGACACGGTGATCGTCTACTTCAAGAACGTCGTCCAGGCGTTCAAGGCTCGCTGGCTGCAGCTCGGCGGCAAGATCGTCGACCAGGAGACCTACCAGGACTCGCAATTCGGTGGGAACAACATCCAGAACGTTGTGAGCCGATTGGACAACGTGAAGGCCGACGTGATCGTCACGTCGACGGCCGGCGCGTGGGGCGCCCTGGCGCCGCTGATCACCGGCTTGCGCACGCTCGGCAACAACACGCCGATCATCAACTCGTGGGCCGGTGACGGCACGTACTGGCTGCCACCGGATCCGAAGGTCACGAACTACTGGTTCGTCACGTTCGCCTCGGCGTTCGGGAACGATCCGAATCCCGCGATCAACAAGCTCGCGAAGCAGGTGAAAGCGGGCACCGGCGGCTTCGTCACCGGGTCGGCCGCGATCGACGGCGTCGCGACGGCGATCAAGCGGGCCGGCGGCTCGACGAACGGCGCCGCACTCGCCGCGCAGATGGAGAAGTTCAACAAGGTGCCGACGCTCTCCGGGCTCGTGAGCTTCTCGCCGACGCTGCACACGGTGTTCGGACGGCAGTACCGCGTGATCGCGATCCAGAACAACATCCCGCGGGTCGTCGCCACGATCGTCGCCAAGGTCGTCCCGCACATCTAGGACGATTTGGCGGCAGCAGCTCCCGAGACCGAGCAGGACAGGAGGCCCGGAGGAACGCTCCGGGCCTCCTCTGTCTCGCGTGCGTTCGAGGGTGTGCAGGCGCTGCGCGAGGTCACACTCGAGTTGCGCCGGCACGAAGTGGTGGGCCTGATCGGCCCGAACGGCGCCGGCAAGTCGACGCTCGTGAACGTCCTCAGCGGGTTCGACCGCCCGACGCAGGGCCGGGTCGAGCTCGAAGGAAGAGATGTGACCCGCTGGCCCGCGCATCGGCGCGGCCGCTCGGGTCTCGCGCGGACGTTCCAGCACGCGCACGCGTTCCTCGCGCTCTCGGTGCGTGAGAACGTCGAGGTCGCCGCGCTCGGTGTCGGCGTCGGGCCCCGCAGGGCCGCAGCGCGCACGGCCGAGCTGCTCGACCTGCTCGGGCTCACCAGCCACAGCGAGGCGCCGGCCGGCGCGCTCGCGCACGGCGACGAGCGCCGGCTCGGCGTTGCGCGCGCGCTCGCCACCGACCCGCACTTCGTGCTGCTCGATGAGCCCGCCGCCGGTCTCCCGGAAGCAGAGGTGCCCGACTTCGCCGCAGCCGTGCGCTCGGTGCGCGACGAGCACGCGGCAGGCGTGTTGCTCATCGACCACAACATGGCGCTGATCATGGACGTCTGCGACCGCATCGTCGTGCTCGACCAGGGAATGGTTCTCGCCGAGGGGACGCCGAGCGAGATCCGCGCAAACCTCGACGTCGCTGCGGCATATCTCGGCGAGTCGGCCGTGCAGGCGGACGAGTGAGCACGCTCGCCGTCGACGCGCTCGAGGTGCGTTACGGAGCCGTGCGCGCGGTCAGCGGCCTGTCGTTCGAGGTCGCACGCGGCGAGATCGTCGGGCTGATCGGGCCGAACGGCGCCGGCAAGTCCTCGACTCTGCACGCGATCATGGGCGCGGCGCCCGTCGTGGGCGGCGACGTCACACTGGGCGGCCGTTCGCTCGTCGGCCGCCGCACCGAGGACATCGCGCGCGCGGGCGTCGCGCTCGTCCCGGAAGGGCGGCGCATCTTCGCCGAGCTGACGGTGGAGGAGAACCTCCGCCTCGGGCTCGCCGGGCGGCGCGGGAAGGACGGCGACGCATTCGAACGGGTCTACGAGCTCTTCCCGGTCGTCCGCGAGTTCCGCAAGCGAAACGCAGGCGCACTGTCCGGCGGGCAGCAGCAGCAGCTCGCCATCGCCCGCGCGCTCGTGGCAGAGCCCGACGTGCTGCTGCTCGACGAGCCGTCGCTCGGGCTCGCGCCGCGCATCGTCGACGTCGTCTTCGACGCGCTCGCGACGATCCGCGAGAGCGGTCTCGCCGTGCTGCTCGTCGAGCAGCGAGCGCAGCGCACGGTCGCGCTCGCCGACCGCACCTACGTGATCGCGAACGGCGCGCTGCGGCTCACCCTGGGCCCGGACGACGCGGGCGATACAGACCGCCTCGTTGCCGCGTATCTCGCATGACGCTCGCGGTCCTCAACATCGACTGGCAGACCCTCGCCGATGCGCTCGCGCTCGGCGGCGTGTACGCGTTGATGGCGGTCGGAATCGGTCTCGTCTTCGGCGTGTTGCGTCTCGTCAACTTCGCGTACGGGCAGCTGATCATGAGCGGCGCCTATGCGCTTGCGTTCGCTTCGCAGTGGAACCTTCCGAAGTGGCTGGGGATCCTGTTCTGCTTCGGCGTCGTGCTCACGCTCTCCGTCGCGATGGACATGCTCGTGTTCCGGCCGCTGCGCACGCAGTCGCCGGCGGTGATGCTCGTCGCGACCTTCGCGGTCGCATTTCTGCTCCAGAGCATCGCCCTCCTCGCATTCGGCTCGCTCGGGAAGATCGCCTCGTCGCTCGCGCCGCTCAACCGGCCGGTGACGATCTCCGGCGTCGACATCCGCAAGATCGCGATCGTCTCGGTCGTCGTCGCGGTGGTCTGCCTGCTGCTTCTCCAGCTGCTCCTGACGCGCACCGCGGTCGGGCTGCACATGCGCGCGGCGTCGATGGACTTCATGACGGCCCGCCTGCTCGGCGTCCGCGCGAACCGGGTGATCGGCGGTGCCGTGCTCGTCTCGGGCGCGCTTGCCGCTGTCGTCGCTGTGATGCTCACGGTGCAGAACCCGCTGGTCACGCCGGATTTCGCGCTCCGCGACACGATCGTCGTGCTCGCAGGCGTCGTGCTCGGCGGCCTCAACCGCCCGATCCCGGCGACCCTCGGCGGCTTCTCGATCGGCTTCGCGAGCGGCATCCTCGGCGGCGCCCTCCCGACGAACCAGAGTCAGTACTTGCCGACGTTCCTCTTCGCGGCCGTCATCCTCGTGCTGATCGTCCGCCCGAACGGGCTCTTCACGCGCAGACAGTCGGCGGAGCGCGTGTGAAGCGCTTCGCGCCTGTCGTACAGCTCGCGGCTCCGGCCGCACTCGTCGTCGCCGCGGCGCTCGTCGCAACCTCCGTGTCCCAGTCGAGTGAGGGCTACTTCATCGACGCGCTCGTCAAGGTGTCGATCGTCGTCGCGCTCTACGTGTTCATCGGCAACTCCGGCGTACTCTCGTTCGGGCACATCAGCTTCGTCGCGCTCGGCGCCTGGCTCGCCGGCGTGCTGTCGGTGCCCGTTTCCGAGAAGCCGGCGATCATGCCGAACCTCGCCGGCTTCCTCCGTGATCGCACGGTCGGCAACGTTCCCTCGCTCGCGCTCGCGGCGTTCGTCGGCGGCGTCTTCGCCCTCGTCGTCGGCCTCGCGCTCATGCGGCTCTCGGGCCTAGCCGCCGGCATCGCGACGTTCGCGGTGCTCGAGATCACCCACAACCTGCTCCGCTACTTCGAAAAGATCGGCCCGGGACTCAACGCGTTCTCGTCGGTCCCCGAGACGACCGGCCTCTGGCAGGCGACGATCGGCGCACTGCTCGTGATCGGGGTCGCCTTCGCGTACCAGCGCAGCCGCTTCGGGCGGCTCCTGCGCGCGACGCGCGAGGATCCGGCGGCGGCATCCGCCGTCGGCGTCTCGGTCTACCGGCAGCGGCTCGGCGCGTTCGTCCTCTCCGGCGTCCTCGCAGGCTTCGCCGGCGGCCTCTACGTCCATCTGTTGCCGGTGAACACCGAGTCCGTGTATCTCGATCTGACCTTCATCACGCTCGCGATGCTCGTCGTCGGCGGCGCGACGAGCCTCTGGGGCGCGGTTGTCGGCGCGCTCGCGGTCAGCGCGCTCGACTCGTTCCTCGCGAACGCGGAGAACGGCGTCTCGTTCTTCGGCGGCACGCTCGACCTGCCCGCAGGCACGCGGCTCGTCGTCGTCGGCGCGCTCATGGCGCTCGTCCTCATCGCCCGGCCGAGCGGGATCACGGGCGGCCGCGAGTTCCCGGTCGGATGGCTGCGCCGCTGACCCGCATCTGCGTCGCGGGAGCGGGGACGATCGGCAGCCTGCTCGCCGCGCACCTCGCGCGCGTCGCGGACGTCTCCGTGCTCACGCGGCGCGACGAGCACGCGCGGGCGCTGAACGAGGAGGGGCTCCGCGTCTCGGGTCGCGCCGACTTCACCGCGCGCGTCATGGCGTCAGCGGATCCGCGCGAGCTCGAAGCCGACCTCGTCATCATCGCGTGCAAGGGCAGCGATCTCGATCCGCTCGCACGCCGTCTGGCCGGGCAGTTCGCGGGCGCGACCGTCATGACCGTGCAGAACGGCCTCGGCGCCGAGGACGTGGTCGGTGCGCAGGGCACATGGCCGCTCCTCTCGGCGGTGACGTTCATGAGCGGCACCCGCCACAGCGACACTCACGTCGAGTACATCCTCGACACCGCGACGTGGATCGGGCCGTACCGCGACACGACTCCGGCCGACGCGCGCGCGGTCGCCGATCTGATCGCGTCCTCCGGCCTGAAGGCGGAGGCCTTCGACGACCTGCGGCCCGCGCAGTGGTCGAAGCTGATCTTCAACGCGACCGTGAACGCCGTCGCGGCGCTCACCGGGCTGCCGCACGATCGCCATTTCGCCGAAGGGCAACTCGGTGCGCTCGTGCTCGCGCTCGTCGACGAGGGGAAGGCGGCCGCGGCCGCAGCCGGCGTCGAGCTCTGGGAGGACCCGTGGGAGATGAACGTGCTCGCGACGCAGCGTGGGCACGCACATCGCCCGTCCATGCTCGAGGACGTCACGGCGCACCGTCCGACGGAGATCGAGCTCATCACCGGCGCGCTCGTCCGCGAGGCCGAGAAGCACGGCGTCCCCGCGCCGCTCCACACTGCGCTCTACCGGCTCGTCAGGGCGAAGGAGGCGAGCTACTCGTGAGAATCTGCATCGTCGGCTGCGGTGCTGTCGGCTCGCTCTTTGCCGCGAACCTCGCGCAACTCGACGACGTCGAGGTCTGGGCCTACGACGCTTCGCGCGAGCACGTCGACGCGATCAACGCGAACGGGCTGCGGCTCTCCGGTGCCGGCGATGTGCTCGGCCGGCTCAACGCGACGACCGATGCCGCACAGGTTCCCACGTGCGACTTCGGGATCGTCGCGACGAAGGCGATGCACACGGGCCCGGCGATCGCGGCAACGGCGCACGCGTTCGCCGACGGCTGCGTCGCGACCGTGCAGAACGGCCTCGGCAACGAGGAGACCCTCGCCGCGCACGTTGAGCGGGTGATCCGCGGCACGACGTTCCCGGCCGGCAAGATCGTCGAACCGGGGCACGTGCAGTGGGACGTGAAGGGCGATACGACGATCGGGCCGTACGGCGACACGCCGTTCGAGCAGGTCGTGCGGCTCGCCGATGCGTGCACGCGCGCGGGGATGCCGACGCACGCGGTGCGCGACGCGCGCGGCCCGCAGTGGCGGAAGGTGATCTTCAACGCATCGACGAACCCGATCGGCGCGCTCACCGGGCTGACGCACGGCCGCGTCTGCGAGCGGCCCGACCTGCGGGCGCTCGTGTCCGGCCTCGTCGACGAGGGCAAGGCGGTCGCTGCTGCGCAGGGCATCGTCCTCGACGCCGATCCCGAGGTGCTCATCGACCACGCTGCGAAGCCCGAGGTGGCCTACGACCACAAGGCGTCGATGCTGCAGGACGTCGAGGCGCGACGGACGACGGAGATCGACTTCCTGAACGGCGGTATCGTCCGCTTCGGGCGCGAGCACGGGGTGCCGACGCCGCTGAACGAAGCGATCTGGGCACTCGTGAAAGGGGTGGAGCAATCGTGGCAGCAGTAAGTGAGCCGACCTATACGGGCCTCCCGCAGGACGAGATCGAGCGGCGGTACCGGCTCATCCGCGAGGCTGCTGCGCGAGACGGCCTCGATGCCGTGATCGTGTGCGGCAACGAGTACACCGGCTTCGAAGGGGCCGTGACGTACCTCAGCGGCTTCGTGATCGTGCACCGCTACGCGTACGTGCTGCTGCCGGTCGACGGAGAGCCGGCGATCGTGTTCCCGAGCGAGGCGCGCTACGTCGGCGAGCACGCGACCACTTGGATCGAGCAGCAGGAGTTCGTCGACCGGCCCGGCGAGTGGCTTGCGGACAGGGTGCGTGGCAAGCGCGTTGGCGTCTACGGCCTGGACTACGTCATGACGGTGCGCGACTACGCCGCCCTCGACGGCGCAGCCGAGCTCGTGAACTGGGACGTCGCGCTCGACCACGTGCGCATGGTCAAGTCGGAGCTCGAGCTCGCGTCGGTGCGCGATGCGGTGCGCATCAACACCGAGGGCTTCTGGATCTTCCTCGAGCACTTCGAGCCCGGCAAGACCGAGCGCGAGGTGCTTGCGCCGTGCGAGGAGTACTTCGTCTCGCAGGGCTGCGGCCGCTGGACGATGGACATGGTGCTCGACGGGCCGAACGGCGCGGCGCTCCCGGAGTTCAAGATCGCGGGCTCGCGCGTCTTCGGCAAGACCGACTGCGTGCTGCCGTCGCTCGAGGTCGCAGGGCCCGGCGGCCACTGGGTCGAGGTGTCGCGCGCGATCTGCCCCGGCGAGCCGAGCGACGACACGAAGCGGATGCTCGACGCGTACGACGAGTACTACGCCGCAGCGCCCGCCGCGCTCCGCGCCGGTGGCACCGCGCGCGATGCGCACCGCGCCGTCGCGAAAGGCTTCCTCGACCGCGGCTTCCATCTCGGTCACGTCACCGGGCACTCGATCGGGATGACGATGATCGAGTTCCCGAAGATCGGCGAGCACGACGAGACGGAGCTCCAGGCGGGCATGGTCCTCTCGATGCACCCGCACGCGATCTCGCAGGACGGCCAAGCCTGCCTCTACATGCAGGACACGTGGCTCGTCACCGAGAGCGGCGGCGTCCCGCTTGCCGACCTGCCGATGAAGATCTTCACGGGGACCGAGAGGCGGTAGGGTCCGATCGTGGCGGCAGAGACCGACGAGTTCGCACCGATTCTTCCGGGCCCGGGGGGAAGCGACTACGAGCGCTATCTCCGCACGGATGAGCTGCTCGCATTGCAGAAGGGCCCGGACGAGTGGGTGCACCGTGACGAGCTCCTGTTCCAGACGGTGCATCAGGCGTCGGAGCTCTGGCTGAAGCACGCGTCGATGGAGGTCGAGGAGGCGACGCGTCTCGTCGAGGCGCGCGACCTCGCCGCTGCGAACCGGCTGCTACGTCGGGCGTGCCTCGCGCTCAAGTACGTCGAGGGCTTCCTCGAGCACCTCGAGCTGATGTCGCCGTGGGAGTACCAGGAAGTACGGCGCGTGCTGGGCCACGGCTCGGGTTTCGACTCCCCGGGCTTCCGTGAGATCCGCCGCGTCTCGCCGCCGCTCTACGGTGCCTTCGAAGTGCTCTTCCGCGAGCGCGGCCTCACGCTGCTCGAGGTGTACACGCGCGGCCGCGAGCACGAGGAGCTCTACCAGCTTGCTGAGCTCTTGACGGAGTGGGACGAGCGGGTCGGCGTGTGGCGCTTCAAGCACTTCAAGGTCGTCGCGCGCATCATCGGCGAGGACGTCGTCGGCACGCAGGGAACGCCGGTCGAGCTCTTGGCCGGCCTGATCAAGTACAAGATGTTCCCGGAGCTCTGGACGGTGCGCACGGACCTGACCGAGCTCGCCAAAGACAGCGACCCGGGCCGGAATGGAGACTGAGCCGCCCGGCCCCGCTGCGCGGCGCGTCGCCGCGTCCTCGGTCGCCCCGATAGCACCACTCTCGGGGCTCTCTGCGTCCTTGCGCCGCACTCGCGCATCAGGCCCGGATCGGCGAGCACCATCCCGGCCCGGATCGCCGGATTGATCCCGCTCGAGGAGATCCGCCGCGCCCGCGAACGGCTCGGCGACGCGGTTCTCCGCACCCCGCTCGTTCGCTTCGACGGTGACGTCTGGCTGAAGCTCGAGAACCTTCAGCCCATCGGGTCGTTCAAGCTGCGCGGCGCGCTGTCGGCGATTCGCGCCGCGTCGCCGACCGAGCTCGCCGGCGGCGTCGTCACTGCGAGCGCGGGGAACATGGGGCAGGGCGTCGCCTGGGCAGCGCGGGAGGCGGGGGTGCGCGCGCGCATCGTCGCGCCCGACTCGGCGCCGCGCGCGAAGCTCGATGCGATCGAGCGTCTCGGCGGCGAGATCATCTCGGTAACGCACGAGGCCTGGTGGCAGACGATGGTCGACCGCCGCTACGAGGGGCTCGACGGCCTCTTCGTGCACCCCGTCGAGGACGATGCGGTGATGGCCGGCAACGGCACGATCGGCCTCGAGCTCTGCGAGGACCTCGCGGACTTTGACACGGTCATCGTCCCCTGGGGCGGCGGCGGCCTGACGACCGGCATCGCGAGCGCGGTGAAGGCGCTGCGCCCGGACGTGCGCGTCGTCACCGCAGAGCCTGAGACGGCAGCGCCGCTCGCGGCCGCGCTCGCCGCGGGTGCACCCACCGAGATCGATCATCGGATCTCGTTCGTCGACGGTGCGGGCGGGCGCGCGCTCTTGCCGACGATGTGGGACCGCGCGCGCGAGCTCGTCGACGAGGCGGTTGCCGTTCCGCTCGACGACGTCGCTGAGGCGATCCGGCTGCTCGCGGCGCGCGCTCGCGTCGTTGCGGAAGGAGCAGGTGCGCTCGCGCTCGCCGCCGCGCGAGAGCGCGAAGGGACGACCGTCTGCATCGTGAGCGGCGGCAACATCGACGCCGCCGTGCTCGCGCGGATCCTCGCGGGCGAGACTCCCTAAAGCCTCGCCAGCTCGGCGAGGAAGCCGTCGATCTCCTCGGCGGTGTTGTAGTGGATGAGACCGACGCGCAGCGCGTCCTGCGGGTACGGCAGCTTCTCGCGCAGGCCGAGCGAGTACCAGTTGTCGTGCGCCCACACGCCGTAGCCGCGTTCGGCCAGATGCACGGCGGCCTCGGCAGCGGGAACCCCGTCGAGGTTCAGGAGAAACGTCGCGATGCGGCCCTCCATCGTCTGCAGGCCGTAGACGGTTGCGCCGTCCGGCAGCCCGTCGAGGAAGCGCCGGCCGAGCTCGCGTTCGTACGCCGACAGCACGGGCATGCCGCCGAGCGACTCGAGGTACGCGATCGTGGCGGAGAAGCCGGCGAGCAGCTCATACGGCGCCGTGCCAGGCTCGAACCTCCGCCCGACGGGCTCCGACTGCGCAGGGCGCGCCTTGTACGGACGCCATGACTCGAGCAGCTCGTGGCGGCCGCACGCGATTCCGAGATGGGGGCCGCAGAACTTGTACGCCGAGGCGATGAACACGTCGCAGCCGAGCGCCTGCACGTCGACCGGCTCGTGCGCCGCGTACTGCACCGCGTCGACCCACGACAGGGCACCCACCGAGTGCGCGAGCTCGGCGACGCGGGGGAGATCGACGATCGTGCCGACGGCATTCGAGGACGCAACGCACGCGACGACGCGCACGCGCTCGTCCAGCTTCCGCTCGAGATCGTCGAGGTCGAGCCGCAGATCGTCGGTGACGTCGATCCAGTCGACCTCGAAGCCGCGGTCGGCCGCGAGCTCGATCCACGGCGCGACGCCGCCGTCGTGGTCGAGCCGCGAGACGAGGATCCTGTCGCCTTCCTTCCAGTCCCGTGCCGCGGTGCGCGAGAGCGCGAAGTCGAGCCACGTCATGTTCGTGCCGAAGATCACGTCGTCCGCGGAGCAGTTGAAGAACCGCCCGGCGTCCGTGCGCGCCGTCTCGAGGATGTTCTCGACCCGCTTGCTCGTCTCGTAGTTCGCGCCGATGTTCGCCGACGCCTCGCGGAGCGCGCGCGCAATCGCGTCGCCGACCTCGTCGGGAACCTGAGTGCCGCCGGGCGCATCGAGGAAGACGAAGTCGCCCTGGAGCGACGAGAAGCGGCGGCGGACCGCCTGGACGTCGAGTAGCGTCGCGCTCATGGAGCGAGCCTACCTGCCTTGTTGGCGCAAGTGCCGCAATCCGCTCGCGCGGATTCCGGCACGCGCGAAGACCCCTGAAGCCCGGCCGCGTGCGCGGCCGGCAGAGGCTTGACGTTGCACGTCAAGCCTCTGGGCGCGACCGGGATTCGCGTCTCACGCATCATCCTCGGCTGCGGCAACTTCGGCGGCATCGGCAGCGCACCCGCGTTCTTCGGCGGCGGCGAGTCGCGCGAGCAGGCCTTCGCGATCATGGACACCGCGTGGGACGCGGGCATCACAACCTTCGACACCGCCGACGCGTACGGCGGCGGCCGCAGCGAGACGTTCATCGGCGAGTGGCTCCGCACGAAGGGCCCCGACGTGCGCGAGCAGATCGTCCTCTCGACGAAGACGTTCAACCCAATGGCCGAGGGCGAGGACCACGGACTCGCGCCGGCGCGCGTGCGGCGCCAGCTCGAGTCGAGCCTCCGCCGGCTCGGCGTCGAGCGCGTCTCGATGTTCCTCACGCACGACTGGGACCCGGACGTCCCGATCGGCGAGACGGCCGGCGTGTTCGACGAGCTCCGCGCGGAAGGCAAGCTCGGTGCGTACGGGCTGAGCAACGTCGGCGGGACGCAGCTTCGCGACGCGCTCGTCGCGGGCGACTTCGGCTGGGTGCAGAACTCGTACTCGCTCCTCGACCGCGAGGCTGAACGCGAGGTGCTGCCGCTCTGCGCCGAGCGCGGTCTCGGCTTCACGCCGTTCAGCCCGCTTGCCGGCGGCTGGCTCACGGGCAAGTACCGCCGCGGCGAGACGCCGCCCGTGGGGTCGCGGATGACGATGCGGCCGGAGCCCTACGAGCACCTTCGTGACGACCGCATCTTCGACGCCCTCGAGGCGCTCGAGCGCATGGCCGCGGACCGCGGGACGACGCCTGCGGCGCTCGCGTTCGCGTGGCTCTTCGGCGATCCGCGGATCTCGGCCGTCGTCGTCGGGCCCCGACGCCCGGAGCACCTCGAGCCCGCGCTGGCCGCTCTCGGCGAGACGGTCGAGCGCGAGACGCTTGTGGGCCTCTTCGAACCGGCCCGACCCCGCGAGTCTTAGCCGCGCGCCTGCTTCTTCGCGGCCTTGGCGGCGCGCTGCTCCTTGAGCGACTTCTGCGGCGCCTTCTTCGCGAGCTTCTTCGGCTTCTGTTGACCTTTCATGGTCGCAAGCCTTGCACACGCGGCGGATGCCCGTCGAGCCCTTGGTCGGCCCGTAGTCTTCGCGCATGGCCGACGTCAGCTTGCGCGAGGTGCTCGACGGCGACCTGCCGATCCTCTTCGAGCAGCAGCTCGACCCCGACGCGAACCGGATGGCGGCGTTCACCGTCGCCGATCCGACCGACCACGATGCGTTCCTCGCGCGCTGGCGCCGCATCCGTGCCGACGAGACTGTGACGATCCGGACGATCGTCGCCGGGGGCGAGGTCGCCGGCAGTGTGCTGCTCTGGCGCGACCCTGACCTGCCGGGCCCCGAGGTCTCCTACTGGCTCGGCAAGGAGCACTGGGGACGCGGCATCGCGACCGCCGCGCTCGCCGCGTTCCTCGGCGTCGTCGCGGAACGGCCGCTCTACGGCCGTTGTGCCGCGGACAACCGCGGCTCGCGGCGGGTGCTCGAGAAGTGCGGCTTCGCCGTGCGAAGCGAGGAGGTCGGCTTCGCACCGGCGCGGCGCGAGGAGATCGCCGAGCTCCTGTTCGAGCTCTCGTAGCGCTTGTCCAGACCGGCGGCGAGCAACTAGCCTTTATTCGACGGATAGAGAAATAGGAGGAAGCGATGGCTTTGCAGCTCGGTGACACCGCACCCGATTTCGAGGCGGAGACGACGGAAGGGCAGATCAAGTTCCACGACTGGATCGGCGACTCGTGGGCCGTCCTCTTTTCGCACCCCAAGGACTTCACGCCCGTGTGCACGACCGAGCTCGGCTACATGGCGAAGATCAAGCCCGAGTTCGACAAGCGCAACGTCAAGATCGTCGGGCTGTCCGTCGATCCGGTCGACAAGCACGCGAAGTGGGCCGACGACATCGCCGAGACGCAGGGGCAGGCTCCGAACTACCCGATGATCGGCGACGCCGACTTCAACGTGTCGAAGCTCTACGGGATGCTGGGCGCCGACGTCAGCGGAGACCCGGCAGACCGTACCGCGGCCAACAACCAGACGGTGCGCAACGTCTTCGTCATCGGCCCGGACAAGAAGGTGAAGCTGATCCTCGTCTACCCGATGACGACCGGCCGGAACTTCGACGAGGTCATCCGCGTGATCGACTCGCTCCAGCTGACCGCGAAGCACAAGGTCGCGACGCCCGTCAACTGGCAGCAGGGCGACGACGTGATCATCGCGGGCTCGGTGTCGGACGACGAGGCGAAGGAGACATACCCGGACGGCTGGGAGTCGCCGAAGCCGTACATCCGCATCGTCCCGCAGCCGAGCTGAGCGCAATGCAGGCAGAGAAGGCCGCCGCCTTCCAGGCGCTTCACGCCGGCGAGCCGTTCATCATCCCGAACCCCTGGGACACCGGTTCCGCGCGCGTCCTCGAAGGCCTCGGCTTCAAGGCGCTCGCGACCACGAGCTCGGGCCTCGCGTTCACGCACGGCCGCCTCGACGGCGGCGCCACGGCGGACGACGTGTTCGCCCATGTCCGGGAGGTGACGGAGGCGACTGCGCTCCCGTTGTCGGTCGATCTCGAGAACGGCTACGGCGCCGAGCCCGAGCGGGCTGCGTTGGCACTCGTCGGCGCCGCGGACGCGGGTGCCGTGGGCGGCTCGATCGAGGACTGGGACCCGCAGACCGGCATCTATCCGCTCTCACAGGCGGCCGAACGCGTCGAGGCCGCGTGCGAGGCCGCGCACGGGCTGGACTTCCCGTTCACCGTCACCGCCCGCGCGGAGAACCTGATCCGCGGCGTTCCCGACCTCGACGATACGATCTCGCGCCTCCTTGCGTACGAGAAGGCAGGAGCGGACGTGCTCTTCGCACCCGGGCTCCGCACGGCAGACGAGATTCGCACCGTGTGCGCCGCGACGTCGAAACCCGTCAACGTGCTCGCGCACGCGAAGCTCACGATGCGCGAAATCGTCGACGCCGGAGCGCAACGCGTCAGCGTCGGCGGCGCGCTCACGTGGGTCGCGGTGACGGCGATGGTCGCGGCGGCCGAGCGTCTGCGGGACGACGGCGACTTCTCGGTCCTGGGCTCATCGGCCCGGATCCAGGAACTGCTCCGCATCTGACGAGTGCCAGGCACCGCGAACGCGGTGCCCGGCACCGCGTTCGTCTAGGGCTGCCGCTGGCTGTCGTTGTTGATCTGGCCGCGGATCTCGCCGGCCGGGAACTGCGGGCTGTGCACGTTGACGTACGTGACGCCCGAGCGGATCGCTTCGACGAGTTTGTCGAACCGGCCGGGCGCGATGCCCTGGGCCGTCGGGCCGATCACGTCCGCGGGGACGATCGTCCCGGTGACGTTCGCCTCGGTCGTCGTCCCTGCGGGGCACGCCGGCTTGCTGCCGCCGCCGCACAGGAACACCGAGACGCCACCCGAGTCGTAACGGTTGCCGAAGTGGATGTGCGAGAAGAGCGCCGGGCCGCTCAACCCGACGTAGGTCAGCGTGTACGTGATCGTGGGTGGGCTCGCGTCCTCGTCGATCGTCGCGCTGAACGTTCCTGAGGCGTTGGACGAGACGCCCGCCGGCGTCGCCTCCTGGAAGCCCGTCAGCATGTCCGCTTTGACCATCGTCTTGTTGCCGTTCGCTCCTCCGGCGCCGGCGAACATCGCGACGGCAAGCGCGATGAGCGCGGCCGTGACGACGCCGGTGCCGAGGATGAGGCCTAGCGATCGTGTACGCATGTGTCGCTCCCCAGTCTCCCCCGAATTGGCTCGGAGGCCAGTACGGCGCTCAGGCCGTGCCGGTTTGGCCGCTTGATACTCCCGAGGGGTATTGAGCCGTCGTGGCGGGCGGGGGGTATGGGCACCCCCGCCCGCTGCTTGGGGCCGCTACCGGCCGCGGGTCAGATGCCGAAGGGGCCGATCGGGCCTTCCGCGATCATCAGGGCGATCGCAACGGCTACGAGCACCAATGCCACGAAGCGCGCGTTGAACATGGGACACCTCCTTTCTTTTGAGAGAGTGAGAAGGTAGAAACCCGGATACGCATCCCGTTGTCAACTGGCGAGGCAAGAATTGCCCATAGATCACGAGAACGTCGGGGAAAGGCTCAAGCGGCTTCGGCTCGAGCGCGGGCTGTCCCAGCGCGAGCTCGCCACGCCCGGCGTCTCGTACGCCTACATCTCGCGTATCGAGGCCGGAACGCGCCAGCCTTCGGTGAAAGCCCTCCGTAAGCTCGCGCGGCGGCTGGACGTGTCGCCGGAGTATCTCGAGACCGGCCGCGACATCGACGATGCCGGCGAGCGCGAACTGAACATCGTCGATGCCGAGCTCGCGCTGCGCCTCGGCGATGCGGCCACCGCGGAGGCGCGTCTACGGGAGCTCTTCGAGACGGCCGTTGAAGCGGGCGACCGGCCGCACGCCGCGCGTGCGCGCATCGCCCTCGCGCTGGCTGCGCACGAGCGCGGCGACCACGCCGCCGCCGTGGCCGGCTTCGAGGAGGCGTTCGCACTCGAGCGTCCCTCGCCGCTCGAGCGTCTGGACGTCTACGCGACGCTCGGCCGCGCGTTCGGCGCGCTCGGCCAGACGGAGCGCGAGATCGAGCTCTACCGACGCTGCCTCGACGAGGTGTCGGAGATCGCGCC
>JBGPLW010000019.1:0-16310 GCA_041486645.1 Gaiellaceae bacterium
GCGGCCTGGCCGGAGGGCGAGCAGGTTCACGAGCTGGACGCGTCCGCGGCCCGGCACGTCGGCCGTGAAGCGCTCTCGCCGCACCTCATAGCCGTAGGGCGCGAGCTGCTCGGCGAACCAGCGGGCGGCACCGGTCGCGCCGGGGGTGCCGGGCGTGCGGTTCGGCCAGCTGTTCGCGAGATCGGTCGCTAGCGCGCGGGCGGCGTCCTTGTCGAAGGCGGAGGGGAGGTTCGGCGGCGGCTGGAGCGCGCCGGGCCGCGCGACGCTGAAGGCGAGGACGAGGAGCGGCAGGCCGACGAGGAGCCACGTTCCCCGGTAGAGGCGGCCGTTGATCGGCCGTTCGAGCGATCCGGGGCGCGGACGGCGCCGCTCCGGTGCAGGCGGGAGGGCAGCCACGGCGCTCTAGTCTAGGACGCCGGTTCGGCGGCCCCCGGGATTCCACGTGAAAACGCGGCGGCACTTTCCACGTGGAAACGGCAATCCTGTCGTGTTGACGAAAGACACCACCATCTCGTGCGAATTGTGACGAGCCGGTGTTAGGGATGCGGCGCTCGCGGGTAGGCGGAGCCTCGAGACACGGCAACGCCGGCCGGAACAGGTAGAAATCGGCGGGTTTAGGGGCACGAATCTACGGAATAAGCGACGACGTGCAGGCGATGAGCGACTTCCCGGCGGGCGGTGCGGCGAGCGGCGACGGCTCCCGCGCGGTCACCTTGCGCATCCCGGCGAAGCCGGAGTACATCACCCTCTGCCGGCTCGCGCTCACGGGGCTCGCCCAGTTGCGCGAGATCGCCGACGACGTGATGGCCGACCTCAAGCTCGCACTCACCGAAGCGGTGTCGAACTCGGTGCGGCACGCGTACGGTCCCGGCGGCGACGGTCACGTCGAGGTCACGTACGACTTGCACCCCGATCGTCTCGCGATCGAGGTCGTCGACGACGGCGACGGCTTCGACCCGGACGAGGCGCCGTCGTTCAACGGCGACGAGTTGTCCGAGGGTGGCCTCGGCATCGCGATCATCCGGACGATCGCCGACGAGTTCGACATTCAGTCGCAGCTGGGCCGCCGCGGTTCGCGCCTGCGCTTTGTGAAGAACCTCTAGCCGATTGCGGACCTAAGCTCCCACGGGGCGTGCTCCAACTCGTCAACGTCGGTCACAAGTCGCTTGCGGACTACGCGACGATCACGGCCCGTGGGCTGATGGACGAGATCCGCGAACTCGCCGCACCGCTCGCGGGCGCGCGCGTGCTCGAGCTCTCCGCGACAGCGTTCGGCGGCGGCGTCGCCGAGATCCAGTACACGCTCGTCCCGCTCATGCAGGACGCGGGGCTCTCGGTCGAGTGGCGCATCATCAAAGGTGGCGATGCATTCTTCGCCGCGACGAAGACGATCCACAACGCGCTTCAGGGCAATCCGCAAGGGCTCACGGCAGAGCAGCGCGACGTGTTCGCGCACTTCCAGGAGCTGAATGCGCGTGAGATCGACGCCGACGCGTACGACTTCGTCGTCGTGCACGATCCGCAGCCTGTCGGCGTCATCGACCATCTCGGGGGCGGCTCCCCAAAGTGGATCTGGCGCGGGCACATCGACTTCTCGACTCCGAACGCGGATGTGCTCGACTTTCTCTTGCCGTCGATTCGCCGCTACGACGCCGTGGTGTTCCATCTCGCCGACTACGTGCCGCGCCGCGAAGGGCTGCCGCCGTGTGTCATCTGGCCGCCCGCGATCGACCCGCTCGCGCCGAAGAACATGGCGTTGTCACCAGAGGATGCCGCGTACATCGTCGACCAGTTCGGCATCGACGTCACTCGTCCACTCCTCACACAGATATCGCGGTTCGACCCGTGGAAGGACCCGCTCGGCGTGATCGACGCCTACCGTCTCGTGAAAGCGCACCACCCGGACGTGCAGCTCGCGCTCGTCGGCTCGATGGCGCACGACGATCCGGAAGGCTGGGACTACTGGAACCAGACGGTGGCGTATGCAGACGGCGACCCGGACATCTTCATCCTCTCGAACTTGAACAACGTCGGCTCCGTCGAGGTAAACGCGTTCCAGGTGTGCTCGGCGGCCGTGATCCAGAAGTCGATCCGCGAGGGCTTCGGCCTGACGGTCTCCGAAGCGCTCTGGAAAGGACGCCCGACCGTGGCCGGCCGTGTCGGCGGCATCGTCACGCAGATCGAGGACGGACGCACGGGGTGGCTCGTCGACTCCTCCGAGGGCTGCGCGGCCGCCTGTCTCGAGGTGCTCGCCGATCCGGATGCGGCGCGCGCCCGCTCGCTCCTGGGCAAGGAGCACGTGCGCCAGCGCTTTCTCACGCCACGGCTCTTGCGCAATCGGCTCGCGCTCTTCAACCGGCTCGCCGGCCGGGAGACGAGCGCGGAGCTCGACGTGATCGCCGTGTAGACCGCGGCCTTGCGCGGGGTACGTTTCACCTGTGCCGGGGAAGCGAAAGCTGATCGTCGTCGCGAATCGCGGCCCCGTCGCGTACGCGCGCTCAGACGGCGGCGAGCGGATCACGAAGCGCGGTGGCGGCGGTCTCGTCACGGCGTTACGGAGCCTCGTCACGCAACATGACGTGACCTGGATCGGCAGCGCGATGAGCGAAGAGGATCGGGCGGTCGCGGCCGAGCACGGGGGTGAAGCGTTCGACGAGACGTTCCACGACGGCTCGCCGTACCGGTTGCGGCTCGTGCCGCATGATGGCGCCGCGTACGACCGGTTCTACAACGTCGTTGCGAACCCGACGCTCTGGTTCATCCACCACTACATGTGGGGCCTTGCGAACGAGCCCGACCTCGACCCCGCGTTCCACGCCGCGTGGTCGGACGGCTACGTCTCGGTGAACGAGGGCTTCGCGGCAGCCGTTTCGGCGGAGCTCGAGCGCGAGCCGACGGCGACGGTTTTCTTCCACGACTACCACCTGTATCTCGCGCCCGCGTTCGTGCGTGCACGGCACCGCGGCGCGCTGACGGCCCAGTTCATCCACATTCCGTGGCCGGACACCGACTACTGGTCCGTCCTGCCGTCGGAGCTGCGGGTTGCCGTGCACGAGGGACTGCTCGCGAACGACGTCGTCGGGCTGCATACGAACCGCTGGCGGCTGAACTTTCTGCGCTCCTGCGCGGACATACTCGACGCAGAGGTGGATGCCGACGCATCGACAGTCGTACACGACGGCCGGCGGACACTTGTCACGAGCCATCCCATCAGCATCGACACGAGCGAATTCGCGGCCCTGCGTGAGGACGTCCGCGTCCTCGAAGAGGAGCTGCTGATCAAGCAGCGTCGGCGCGAGGCGCTCGTCGTGCGGGTCGACCGGACGGACCCGGCGAAGAACATCGTCCGTGGCTTCCGCGCATTCGCACTCTTTCTCGAGCAGCATCCGGAGTGGCACGGCCGCGTCACGTTCCTCGCGCTCCTCGATCCGTCGCGCCAGGATGTGCCGGTATATGCGGAGTACGTCGCTGCGATCGAGCGCGAGGTGCGCGCTGTGAACGACCGCTTCGAACGCGACGGCTGGACGCCGGTCGAGCTCGAGGTGGCCGACAACTTCGCGAAGTCCGTCGCGGCCTACAAGCAGTACGACGTGCTCCTCGTCAATGCCATCTTCGACGGGCTCAATCTCGTTTCGAAGGAGGCGCCGGTCGTGAACGACCGTGACGGCGTGCTCATCCTCTCCGAGAACGCAGGCGCGCACGAGGAGCTCGCCGAGTGGGCGCTGAACGTCAACCCGTTCGACCTCGACGGGCAGGCGCGTGCGATCCACGCGGCGCTCACGATGGCGCCCGAGGAACGGCGGCGGCGCCTCGACGGGATCCGCGCCCACGTCATCGAGCACGACCTCGCCGCCTGGGTCGCTGCGCAGCTCGCCGACCTCGATCGCGTCTAGGCGTACGATTCGCCCATGGCGACGACGGCCGCTTCGGAGCTCGTCTCTGTCAACCCGGCGACGCTCGAGCCGGTCGGCGCGGTTCGCCGCACCGACCCGGACGAGCTATCTCGTGTCGTCGCGGCTGCGCGTGCAGCCCAGGAGCAGTGGCGGGCGGCGGGCCCGTCTGGCCGTGCGAGCGTTCTTCGCGCAGCCGCCCGAGCCGTGCGCGCGCACGCCGACGAGATCGCCGACTCCATCGTGGCCGAAACGGCGAAGCCGCGCACCGAGGCGATTGCGAACGAGCTGTACACGGCGGTCGATCACGCTCTCTGGCTCGCGAAGTGCGCACCGCGCCTGCTCGCCGACGAGCGCGTCCGTTTCAGCCAGCTGCATCTGAAGACGAAGAAGGCGTGGCTCGTGTACGAGCCGCTCGGCGTCGTCGCGGCGATCACGCCGTGGAACATCCCGTTCGGCATTCCGTTCGCGGTCGTTGCGAACGTCGTGGCTGCCGGTAACGGCGTCGTGCTGAAGCCCTCCGAGCTGACGCCGTTGACGGCCGAGTGGGTGCCGCGACTCCTCGAGGAGGCGGGAGCTCCGCACGGCCTCGTCCAGGTGGTGCACGGCGAGGCGCCGGTCGGCGAGGCACTCGTCGGCGATCCGGGGATCTCGAAGGTCTTCTTCACCGGCTCGGTCGCCGTCGGGCGCCGGGTCGCGGCGGCCGCGGGCGCGCGCGGCTGCCCCGTCGTCCTCGAGCTCGGCGGCAAGGATCCGATGGTCGTCTTCGCGGACGCCGACCTCGACCGCGCGGTTGCGGGCGCGCTCTTCGCGTCGTTCCTGAATGCGGGGCAGGCCTGTGTGAGCACCGAGCGGATCTACGTCGAGCGTCCGGTCTACGACGAGTTCACGCGGCGGCTCGAGCAATCTGCGCGCGAGTTGAAGCTCGGTGCCGAGGTCGGGCCGCTCATCTCGGAGCGCCAGCGCGACACGGTCGAGCGCCTCTCGCCGGCGCGACGCCCCGAACGCGACGGTTTCTTCCTCGAGCCGACGGTCGTGCGCGGTGCGCTGCCGGATCAGGAGATCTTCGGCCCGGTCGTCACGGTCGAGCCGTTCGACGGCGAGGACGGGGCGGTGCAGCGGGCGAACGACAGCGAGTTCGGCCTCGGTGCGAGCGTCTGGTCGCGCGACCTCGCGAAGGCCGACCGCGTCGCGCGGCGGATCGAGGCGGGGATGGTCTGGGTCAACGACTTCGGCTACTCGTTCGCGACCGGCCAGGCGGCATG
Source organism: Gaiellaceae bacterium (assembly GCA_041486645.1). Lineage (GTDB taxonomy): Bacteria > Actinomycetota > Thermoleophilia > Gaiellales > Gaiellaceae > Palsa-739. The sequence goes on from JBGPLW010000019.1 coordinate 5,156, forward strand.
GGGCGGCGTGAAGAGCTCGGGGTTCGGCCGTACGAGTTCGAAGCACGGGCTGTACGAGTGCGTGCGGGTGAAGTACCTCGACTCCGATCGCGGTCGTCTGAGGCCGGCCTGGTGGTTCCCGTACGACGACGAGACGGAGCGCGCGCTGCGCTCGACGCTCGACGTGCTCTACGGCGAGGGGCTCGAACGCTGGCGCGCCGCATGGCGGCACCGCGGAGCGATCCGCCACCTCCTGAAACGGGGGTTGCGGTGAGCGAGCTCAGCCACGTCGACGACTCGGGAGCGGTGCGCATGGTCGATGTCGGCGGAAAGGCGATGTCGCGCCGTCGTGCCGTCGCGTACGCGGAGGTCCGGATGTCGCCGCAGACCGCACGGCGGCTCCACGAGCTGCCGAAAGGAGATGCGCTCGCGACCGCGCAGCTCGCCGGCATCATGGCGGCGAAGCGGACGAGCGAGCTGATCCCGCTCTGCCATCCGCTGCCGCTCTCCAATATCGAGGTGACGCTCTCGGTGCGCAGCGACGCGGTCGAGATCACGGCCGTCGCGGAGACGACGGCGCAGACCGGCGTCGAGATGGAGGCATTGACGGCTGCGTCGGTTGCGGCGCTCACCGTCTACGACATGTGCAAGGCGATCGACAAGGCGATGTCGATCGCCGACGTTCGGCTGCTCGAGAAGACGAAGGAGCCGGTGTGAAGGCGGCAGTGCTGACCGTTTCCGACCGCGTGTCGCGCGGCGAGGCGGAGGACGGAAGCGGCGATCTGCTCGAAGAGTTGCTGCGCGAGGACGGTCACGACGTCGCCCGGCGAGTCGTCCCGGACGAGCGTGCAGAGATCGCGGAAGCATTGAAGGAGCTCGCGGCGAATGCGCGGCTCGTCCTCTCGACGGGCGGGACGGGTCTCGCCCAGCGCGACGTCACGCCGGAGGCGACACGTGACGTACTCGAGCGCGAAGCGCCCGGCATTGCGCAGGCGCTCCGCGCGGATGCGCTGCACCACACGCCGTACGCCCAGCTGTCGCGCGGCACCGCGGGCACGATCGGCACCACACTCATCGTCAACCTCCCCGGCTCCACCGGCGGCGCCCGCGACGGCTACGCCGTCCTCCGCCCGGCGCTCGAGCATGCGCTCGACCTCCTCTCAGGCGAGCCGACCCCGCACCGCCAAACCTGACCTCCGAGGACATCTCCCGGTGTCAAACACCGGGGGTCGCGCACCGCATGGTTGAGCCAAATATCGTCCGCGGCGGACAGTGTCCCGGTGTCAAACACGCTGAGGAACCGTGAGTAGCATGGCGCCCGTGACTGCATCGGCGTCGACGCTCGCACCGCTCCCCGCCCGCTTCGCGCGGCTCGTGAAGATCGAGCACACGGTCTTCGCGCTTCCGTTCGCGTACGTCGGGGCGTTTCTCGCGGTGGGCGGGAGCCCGTCGGCGCACGATCTCGTCTGGATCACGCTCGCGATGGTCGGCGCTCGCTCGCTCGCGATGGCGCTGAACCGGCTGATCGACGCGCGTGTCGACGCGCGCAACCCTCGCACCGCGGGCCGCGAGCTGCCGAGCGGGCAGCTCTCCGTCCCGCAGGTCGCGTTCTTCTGCGCCGCGTCGCTCGCGCTCTTCCTCGTCGCCGTGTGGCAGCTCGCGCCGAAGACGCACTGGCTGTGGCCGATTCCCGTCGCCGGGTTCGTCATCTACCCGTACCTCAAGCGCTTCACGTGGCTCTGCCACTTCTGGCTCGGCGCGGTCGACGGGCTCGCACCGGTCGGAGCCTGGGTCGCGATCACGAACCATCTGCCGTGGGAAGCGTGGCTCCTCGGCGCGGCGGTCGCGCTCTGGGTCGCTGGATTCGACCTGTTCTACGCGCTCTTCGATCTCGAGGTCGATCGTGCGCAAGGCTTGCACTCGATCGTCACGCGTTTCGGCGTGCGCGGCGCGTTCCTCGGTGCGCGCATCTCACATGCCGCGACAGTTGCGTGCCTCGTCGGCGCAGGGCTCGGACTGTCGGTCGGCGTCCTCTACTGGATCGGCGTCGCCGCGGTCGCGGCACTCCTGTTGTACGAGCACTCGCTCGTACGCCCGAACGACCTTCGCCGGCTCGACGCGGCGTTCTTCACGATGAACGGCGTGATCAGCGTGGCCTTCGCCGTGTTCGTGATCGCCGACGCCGTCAGCTGACGAGTACGCGAACGCGCTGCGGCGCGTTGTTGCAGTAGCCGCCGTCGTTCCACTCGACGCTCTCCGGCTGGCCGTTGCCCGCAGCATCGGTCGCGCGGCACAAAAGTTCATGCTCGCCCAGCTCTGTGTTCCACTCGAACGTCCAACCGCGCCACGCGAACTCCGGCGCGTCGTCCGCGAGCTCGGCGTCCGCCCACGTCGCCCCGCCGTCGGCGCTCACCTCGACGCGCACGATTGGACCCCAGCCTGACCACGCGCGGCCCTCGAGCACGCAAGGGCCCGCCGCAACGACCCGGCTCCGGTCGAAGAAGTCGGGAAGCCCAGGCGGCGCGAAGAGCGACCGCGGCAGCATCCGCGTCACGGGCTCGCCGGGCTCGTCCTCGGAACGGTGGATGCGGTACGCGTGCTCCTGCTGCCACCCGGCGAACGGCTCCGAAACGACCGTGATCGCGCGCAACCACTTCACGTGCGTCATCCCATACCAGCCGGGCACGATCAGCCGCAGCGGAAAGCCGTGCTGCGCCGGCAGCGGTTCCCCGTTCATTGCGTAGGCAAGCAGCACCTCGTCGCGCAGCGCATCGTCAAGCGCGAGGCTCCGTTCGTAGTCGTGCTCGACTCCTCCCTGAATGCCGCGGTCGAGTCCGGTGAAAACGACCTCGAGCGCACCGGCGCCGACACCCGCCTCCTCGAGGAGCGGCGCGAGCGGCGTTCCTGTCCACTCCGCCGTGCCGACCGCCTCGGTCAGCCACGGCTGGCTGAGCGAGCGCGGCGGCATCAGCACACGCCCGTTGCCTGCGCACTCGAGCGTCACCAGCACCGTTCGCGCCGGCCGCGCGCGCAGGTCGTCGAGTGTGAGCTCGAGCGGCCGCTCGACGAGCCCGCCGACCTCCAGGCGCCACGAGCGGGCGTCGACCGCCGGAATGTCGAAGTGGATCAGCAGGTAGTGCAGCCCGACCGGAGTGATCGGCTCGCGCAGACTCTCGAGCGGGAGAGCGTGGTTTCGGGCTGCGAGCTGCAGCTCTTCGAGCGTGATTCCGTCGTCCATTCGCGTCCTGCGCGATGCTACTCCTAGACTGCGCCGATGATCGAGGCTCGGAAACTGGGTCGTCGCTTCGGTGAGAAGCGCGTGCTGCACGAGGTTGATCTCGACCTGCCCCGTGGCGGCTTCGCCGTCGTCACCGGCCCGAACGGGTCCGGGAAGACCACACTTCTTCGCCTGTGCGCCGGGCTGATGGTGCCGACGGAGGGCGAGCTGCACGTGAGCGCCACGCGCGCCGAGGTCGGCTACCTCGGCCATGAACCGCTCGTCTACCGCGAGCTCTCGGCGCTCGAGAACCTCGATCTCTACGGTCGTCTCTACCACGTCGCGGAACGGCGCGAGCGCATCGGCATGTTGCTCGAGCGGTACGGCCTCTGGGACGTCCGTCACGATCGCGTCGCGTCGTACTCCCGCGGCATGACGCAGCGGCTCGCGCTCTGCCGGGTCCTCCTGCACGATCCGGCGCTCCTCGTCCTCGACGAGCCCTACACGGCACTCGACGCCCAGGGCGCAGAGCTGCTCGACGCCCAGCTCGCAGAGCTGCTGCTCGAGCGGACATTTCTCGTCTCCACCCACGACCCCGCGCGCATCGCGCCGTTCGCGACAGCGAGGCTCGCACTCGCATGAACTACGCGGCCGACGTACGCGCGCTTGCGCGCAAGGATCTCCTGCTCGAGCTGCGCGCCCGCGACACGCTGCCGGCGATGCTCCTCTTCGTCGTTGCGATCTTCGTCGTCTTTCACTTCTCGCTTCCCGCTCGTTCGTCGGATCTCGCGGCGAGTGGGTTGCTCTGGGTTGCGGTCGTCTTCACGGCGCTGCTTGGTCTCGGCCGCGCCTTCGTTCCCGAACGCGAGCAGCGCATGTTCGACGGGCTCGTGCTTGCGCCGTGCGACCGCAGCGCGATCTGGCTCGCGAAGTCGCTCGCCACGCTCGCCTTCCTCGCTCTCGCCGAGCTTGTCGCGCTGCCGCTCTTTGCTCTCTTCTTCCACGGGATCGACGGCACGACGGTGCTCGCGTTCCTTCTCGCCGACCTCGGCATCTGCGCGGTCGGGACGCTTGTCGGCGCGATGGCCGTCGTCACCCGGGCCCGCGACCTGCTGCTCCCGCTCCTCTTTCTCCCGCTCGCGATTCCGATCCTGATCGGCGGCGTCGGCGCCTCGGTCGTCGCTTCGCCCGGCCGGTATCTCCTCTTCCTCGCGCTCTACGACGCCCTGTTCGCCGTGCTCTGCTGGGCCTCGTTCGAGTACGTCGTCACCGAGTAGAGCGCCGCCTCGGCTTCGCGCACGAGGTCGGCGACGATCTCCGCCGCGTCCTTCACTTCGTGTACGAGTGCGGCCGACTGTCCGGCCCAGAGCGGCGCCTCCTCGAGGTCGCCGTCGAAGCGAGGCGTCGCCATGAACGGCTGGTAACGGGCGATCTCAAGGTGCTCGCCGTTGAAGCGCTCGAAGGTGCCGATCGTTCCCTCGTCTCGCAACGCAGGAGCTTCCTCCCAGCGGCGCACGATGTCGTTGCGCAGCATGCGGTGCGGCGCGTCGGGCCAGTTCTTGTCGAAGAGATCCTCCGAGTAGACGGTGTCCTCGTCGCCCGCTGCGACGATGCGCCGCTTCCACTCCTCCTGCACGAACGCCTCCGTGCTAGCGACGAACCGTGTTCCGAGTGAGATGCCCTGAGCGCCGAGCGCGAGCGCTGCGGCAAGGCCGCGCCCGTCTGCGATGCCGCCGGACGCGATGACCGGAACGGGATCGATCGCGTCGACGATCGCAGGCACGAGAACCGAGAGCGCAGTCGAGCCACGCACGTGCCCTCCTGCCTCGGAGCCCTGCGCGATCACCGCGTCGACGCCGGCGTCTGCGGCGCGCTTCGCCTCGTCGACCGAGCCGACCTGGATGAGCACGGCTACCCCCGCGTCGTGGGCGCGCTCGACGTACGGCGCAGCGTCGCCCCAGAAGAAGACGAGCACCGGCACGCCCGCTTCGAGGCAGAGGTCCACCGTCTCGCCGGCGGTCTCGAACTCGAGCAGGACGTTGGCACCGAAGGGCCGGTCGGTGAGTTCGCGTGTCAGGGCGACAGACAGGAAGACAAGCTCGCGCGGCGCGCCGGTCAACCCGAGCACCCCGAGGCCGCCCGCGTTGGAGACGGCGGCCACGAGCTCGGGTTGAGCCCCGGCCCCGAAGCCGACCGACAGCACCGGGGCCTCGATGCCGAGCCTGCGGCACAGGGGAGTCGTGAGCACGTGCGGATTGTCGCACGGTCGAGGTATGGCCGAAAACTGCGACAATTCCCAACCCTTGGGCCGGAGCTACCGCATATCGCTGCCTGCGCTCGCCGCGGCCTCGCTCGTCCTCGTCACGACGGCCCTCGTCCTCGTGTTCTTCGTTGCGCCCACCGATGCCGACCAGGGGTTTTCGCAGCGCATCTTCTACTTCCACGTCTCGATCGCGTTCACGTCGTACCTCTGCTTCGGGCTCGGGGCCTGGAAGGCGCTCGTCCATCTCTGGAAGCGCGACCCGGACGCCGACCTCGAGAGCTATGTCGGCATCCACCAGGGTGTGATCTTCGGCTCGCTCGTGCTGATCACGGGCTCGATCTGGGCACGCATCTCCTGGGGCCACTGGTGGCTCTGGAGCGAGAACCAGCTCGTCCTCTTCCTTGTGCTCTTCCTCTTCTATGCGGCGTACTTCATGCTCCGCTTCTCGCTCGACGCAGGACCGCAGCGTGCGAACCTCTGCGCCGTGTACGCGCTCTTCGGCGTCGTGTTGATCCCGGTCAGCTTCCTCGCGATTCGGCTCGCACAGCGGTTCATCCATCCAGTCGTCTTCACGCGGCACGGCGCGGCGTTCGGCGGTTGGATCATGGTCACGTATCTCGTCTCCCAGGCGGCGATGATCGTGCTCGCCTACACGCTCTACCGCATCGAGCTCTCGGGCAAGCGTCTCGACGTGCGCCTGCGTGAGCTGCGAAGGGTGTACGTATGACGAACGCCGAGAAGTACGTCACGGCTGCGTACTGCGTCGTGTTCGCGCTCGTCCTCCTCTACGTCGTGATCATCGCGTTGAAGCTGAAGCGCCTCGAGCGCGAGGTCGACGAACTCGCCAGCCGTCCGGTGCGCGAGCACGACGACGAACGGGAACCGGCGCAAGTTGGCTGAGTTCCTCTTCTGGCCGGCGCTCCTCTTCTACGGCGAGGCCGCCGTCGGCTATCTCGGCGACGCGCGCCGGCCGGGCTTCGCGGGTCACGCGGCGACGTGGGGTGTTCGCCTCGGCTGGCTCGCGCAGACCGCTCTGCTCGGCGTGCAGGCCGCACGCGAGGACGGCTTCCCGTGGGGGACGTGGGCCGGCTCGCTCAACCTGTTCGTCTGGCTCGTCGTCGGCGCCTATCTGATCTGGGGCTGCCGCAAGTCGTACCGTCTGCTCGGGCTCGCGGTGATGCCGCTTGCCGCCGCGCTCCTGATCGTGTCGCGCGCGGGCGGCGGCACCGGCATCGGCCACCGCAGCCATTACTCGAACCTCTTCCTCGTGCTGCACGTCGGGCTCGTGCTCATCGCCTTCGCGGGCTTCACGCTCGCCGCGGCTCTCTCCGCCCTATACCTCTGGCAGGAGCGCAGGCTCAAGCAGCGCGCGACGACGATCCTGCGGCGGCCCGCGCCGTCTCTCGCGACGCTCGACCGGCTTGCGGGCCGCACAGTTGCAGTCTCGGTCCCTGCTCTCACGCTCGGCATCGCCGTCGGCATCGTGCGGCTGCTGAGCGACGGTGAGCGCATCGACGCGCTCGTCGTCGCGACGCTCGTGACCTGGGTCGTGTGGGCCGCGTATCTCGTGCTGCGCGCGACCGGCGTGAGTGGGCGCCGCTCCGCGTACGTGGCGCTCATCGGCTTCGCCCTCGTCGTCGTCGTGCGTCTCGCGCTTCCGGCGGTCCACTTCAGCTGATGCGCCTCGTTCTCGTCGGCACCTCGCACCACCACGCGCCTGTCGAACTGCGAGAACGCGTCGCGCTCGACAGCGAGCACGCGACAGCGCTTGCGCACGAGCTCGGCGAGGCGGTCTGCCTCTCGACCTGCAACCGCACGGAGCTCTACGTTGCGGCGGAAGATGCCGAGGCCGCGGAGGCACGCGCGGTCGAGGCGCTCGCCGCGCTCGAGCCGCAGGTCGAGCATGCGCTGTACCGCCTGCACGACCAGGCCGCGGCGTTGCACTTGTTCCGCGTCGCGGCAGGTCTCGATTCGCTCGTCCCCGGTGAGGGCGAGATCCTCGGCCAGGTGCGCGCGGCGCACGAAGCCGGGACACCTGGCCTGCTGCTCGATCGCGTGTTCCGCCAGGCGCTGCATGCCGGTCGCAAAGTGCGTGCGCAGACGGCGATCGGCGAGAGCCCCGCTTCGGTTGCCGCGGCCGCGGCCGCGCTCGCGGAGCAGGTGTTCGGCGACCTCGCCGGCCGCAGGATCCTGCTGATCGGCGCCGGAAAGATCAGCGAGCAGGCCGCGCGCAATCTGCTCACCCGCCGTGCGCGCATCGCGTTCGTCGCGAACCGGACGTCGGCCAGCGCGACCGAGCTCGCCGAGCGCTTCGGTGCGAAGGCGATCCCGCTCGACCAGATCGGCGAGCAGCTCGCCGAGGCAGACGTCGTCGTGTCGTCGACGAGCTCGCCCGGCTACGTGCTCGACGCGGCGACCGTCGAGCAAGCGCGACGCGGCCGCCAGTTGCTGCTGATCGACCTCGCCGTTCCGCGTGATCTCGACCCCGCGATCCACGAGCTCGACGGTTGCTATCTCTACGACATCGACGACCTCGAGGCGATCGTGTCGGAGACGCTCGCCGGCCGCCGCGGTGAGGCGGTGCGCGCCGAGGCGATCGTCGCGACCGAGGCGGAGAAGTTCCACGAGTGGCAGGCGTCGCTCGACGTCGTTCCGGCGATCGCCTCGCTGCGCGCGCACGCGGAGGAGATCCGCGAGGCCGAGCTCCGCAAGGCGGAGGGGCTCCTCGGCCGCCTCGACGACGGTGAACGGCGTGCCGTCGAGTCGATCACCGCACAGATCGTGAACAAGCTCTTACACTTGCCGACCGTCCGCATGAAGCAGGCGGCCGTATCGGCCGACGGGGTGATCTATGCTGAGGCGGTGCGACACCTGTTCGGTCTCGGCGAGGACGAACACTGAAGCTCGGGAAGCTGACGGGACGTCCGCTGCCCTTGCAGGTGCCGACAGCGTTTGTCCGCGTTCGGCCCCGCGGCATCTCTGCGTGCGGGCAGCCTGTCCGGCGTCGGTCGCGTTGTGCTGATCCGCGTCGGCAGCCGCGGTAGCCGTCTCGCGCTGACGCAGGCCGAGCTCGCTGCTGCACACCTGCGCGCCCCGGGCATCGAGATCGCGCTTATCCCGATCACGACCGCCGGCGACCGCGACCGCTCGAAGCCCTTCGGCGAGATCGGCTCGCGCGGCGTGTTCGTGAAGGAGCTCGAGGAGGCGCTGCTCGAGCACCGGATCGACATTGCGGTGCACTCGGCAAAGGACATGACGGCAACGGATCCGGAAGGCCTCGAGGTCGGCGCCTACGTTGCCCGCGACGACCCGCGCGACGCGTTGTGCGGCGCGTCTTCGGTGCAACCCGGAATGCGCATCGGCACGGCGTCGGCGCGCCGCAAGGCGCAGCTGCTCGCGCTCGAGCCGACGCTTTCGATCGAGCCGCTTCGCGGCAACATCGACACGCGTCTGCGGAAGCGCGGCGAGCGCGGACTCGACGCGATCGTGCTCGCGGCGTGCGGGCTCGACCGACTCGGGCTCGCGCACGAGATCGGGCTCCGCTTCGACCCGGAGCAGCTGTTGCCGGAGGCCGCGCAGGGCGCGCTCGCTCTGCAGGTGCGCGACGGCGAAGCGCACCTCGTCGCCGCGGCCGACCACGAAGAGACACGGCGCCGTGTCGAGGCGGAGCGCGCGGTCATCGCCGCGGTCGGCGGCGGCTGTCTCGCCCCGGTCGCCGCACACCACGACGGCACGACCCTGACGGCGTTGATCGCGGCCGAGGACGGCGCGTGGCTCGAGCGGCGTACCGGCGACGATCCGGCTGCGCTCGGACGCGAGCTCGCGTCGCTCGAACGGTGAGAATCGTCGTCACGCGCCCGGAGTCGCAGGCCGACCCGCTCGTCGGCCGACTCGAGGCGCTCGGCCACGAGGTCGTGCGCTGCCCGCTGATCCGCATCGAGCCGCTCGGCAGCGAGCCGATCGATCCGTCGGGCTACGACTGGGTCGTCGTCACGAGCCCGAACGGCGCGGCCGAGCTCGCACGCCGGCTCACCGGGCCGCCGGTGCGGATCGCGGCGATCGGCCAAGCCACGGCCACGGCGCTCGCCGCGAACGGCTTGCGCGCGGACCTCGTCCCGCAGGTGTCGACGCAGGAGGGCCTCCTCGCCGAGCTGCCGCCGGGTCGCGTCCTGTTCGCAGCCGCCGAGGGCGCGCGGCGGCTGCTCGTCGAGGAGCGCGGCGCCGACTTCGTGCCGCTCTATCGCACGCTCGAGCTGCGGCCGCCGGCGCCGTCCGGCGACCTCGTGCTGCTCGCGTCCCCGTCGGCGGTCAGGGCCTTCGCCGCGACGGGCGCTCGCATCCCCGCGGTCGCAATCGGGCCGCAGACCGCCGCCGAGGCGCTCGACCTCGGCCTCGACGTCGCGGCCGTCGCGGCCTCACACGACGTCGAGGGCCTGCTCGAAGCCGTAAGTTCTCTTTCGCACTGATGTTCATCACCTTCCTGACCGACTTCGGGCTCGAGGACGATTTCGTCGGCACCTGCCACGGCGTGATCAAGCGGATCGCGCCCGACTGCCAGCTGATCGACATCACGCACGGGATCCGTCCGGGGCGAATCCTCCAAGGCGCGCTCGCGCTCGCGAATGCACTGCCGTACATGCCCCCCGGCGTCCACCTGGCGATCGTCGATCCCGGGGTCGGCAGCTCACGCCGCCCGCTTGCGTTGCGCGATGCCGAAGGGCGCTTCTACGTCGGCCCCGACAACGGCTTGCTCCTACCCGCGGCCGATCGTTTCGGCGGCGTCGTCGAGGCGTACGAGCTCGCGAACCCGGCGTACGCGCTCGACTCCGTGTCGCGCACCTTTCACGGCCGCGACCTCTTCTCGCCGGCCGCGGCCCACCTCGCGCTCGGGGTGCCGCTCGGAGAGCTCGGGCCTCCGATCGACCAGGATGCGCTCGTCCGGCTCGAGATGCCCACTCCGGAGATCGGCCAGTCGCGGATCAGGGCGACGGTGCTCGCCGCCGACCGTTTCGGAAACGTCGCGCTCAACCTGACCCGCGACCACCTCGACGAAGCCTCGATCGTGCCCGGCATGAGGGTCGAGCTCGTGGCTCGCGGCAACCGGTATTACGCGGTCGCGGCTCGCACCTTCGCCGACGCGACCCCGGGCGAGCTGATCCTCTACGAGGACAGTTACCGCAACGTCGCGGTGGCCGTCACCCGCGGCAGCGCCGCCTCGCTCCTCGGGGTCGAAGAGGGCAGCGAGCTCGTCATCGCGATCGACGCGATCTGATCTGAGTTAGTAGTCTCCCTGCCCAAGGGAGTTCGCGACACGGTCACACCGGTCCGGACACCTGGGAGCCCTCAACTTTGCGCAAGCGTGGTTGGGGGCTCCGCCTTGCAGCTGCATCAGCGGACGCGCCGCACGCCGACGTTCGAGATCGCCTGTTTCGCGCCGCCCGCAAAGAGCGAGCTTTTCCTCCGTCGCCGCGACCGACATGCGCGGGCGCGGCCCGACCAGGTCGCGCATTCACGCCTGAAAGTCGTCATGGCCCCGCGAAGCGGGGCCGGACTTCAGGCGAAGTGGCGAGGGCCGGACTCGAACCGGCGACACCCCGGTTTTCAGCCGAGTGCTCTACCAGCTGAGCTACCTCGCCGCTGGCGCGGCCAGTCTAGCGAGATGCGGCGTGCGCTTTGACCGCTGCGAGGCGGTCGAC
>JBGPLW010000020.1:0-16234 GCA_041486645.1 Gaiellaceae bacterium
GCCGCCGCACCGAAACGCTCGCCGAGGAAGACCGCGCCGTACGCGAGCGCGATCGGCGGAATCAGATACGTGACGAGCGACGCGTACGCGGCTCCTGCGCCCGCGATCAGCCCGAAGAAGAGGAGGTACGCGAGCGCCGTCCCGGGAATCCCGAGCGCGAGCACCGACCCGATCACCTTCCACCCGGGATTGTGATGAGGCGCTTGCGCCGCTCCGACGGGCAGCACGAGCAGCGTCGAGAACGCGGTCGAGGCCAGCGCGACCACGAGTGGGCTTACGGAGCGGAGATGCCGGCCTGCGAGGAGCCCACCGATGCCGTACCCGAGGGCCATGCCGACGACCGCGAGCGCGCCGAGCACCTTGCCCTGCGGCTGCGCCCCGACAAGGAGCGCGACGCCGACGAAGCCGACTCCCACGCCGACGAGGCGGACGCCGGTGACGCGGACTTCGTGGAAGAAGCCGAACGCGATCAGCGCGTTGAAGATCGGCACCGCCGCCTGGATGATCGACGCGAGCCCGGAGTCGACGCGCGTCTCACCCCACGACAAAAGCCAGAACGGGATCGCGGTGTTCACGAGGGCGACGACGCTCAGCCAGCGCCAGTTCTCGCGCAGCTCGGCGAGCGTCCTGCGGCCTCCGATCGCGAAGGGAACGATGAGCGCGAGCGTGAGCGCCGCGAGGCCGAGCCGGCCCATGATCAGCGTCGCGGGCGTCAGCTCCCGCACCGCCACCTTGATGAACATGAAGGACGCGCCCCAGATCAGGGCGAGCCCGATCAGCATGGCCAGGTGGCGGCGGTTCATGCTTGTTCGAAACGCCGCAAGAGGGAGAATTGTTTCATCGACCTGTTCGAGGCGCGACCGTCAGGAGCCCCGGCTAGACTGAGGCACCTGACGCAGGTCGCGGAACAGCCGCTCCATCGTGCACTCGGTCTCACCGACTGGGAAGCAGGCCGTATCCAAGAGCTTCTGGGCCGCGAGCCGAACCACTTCGAGCTCGCCGTCTTCTCGCTTCTCTGGTCAGAGCATTGCGGCTACAAGCATTCCGCGCTGCTTCTGAAGCGGCTGCCGTCGCAGGGTGAGCGGGTGCTCCAGGGTCCCGGGGAGAACGCCGGCGTCCTCGATCTCGGCGACGGCCTCGCGGTCACGTTCAAGTGCGAGTCGCACAACCACCCGTCCGCGGTCGAGCCGTTCCAGGGAGCCGCGACCGGCATCGGCGGGATCATCCGCGACATCATCGCCATGGGCGCCCGGCCGATCGCGCTCCTCGACGGGCTCTGGTTCGGCGCTCCCGACCACCACTTCGAGCGCGCAGTCGCAGGCATCGGCGGGTATGGCAACTCGGTCGGCGTGGCGAACATCGGCGGCGCAACTGTCTTCGACGAGGCATACGCGGGCAACTGCCTCGTCAACGCGATGTGCGTCGGGATCCTCGACTCGACGCGCCTGCAGTCGGCGAAGGCGCACGGCCCCGGCAACGTCGTCGTGCTCTACGGCGCCACGACCGGCCGCGACGGCATCGGTGGCGCGTCCGTGCTCGCGAGCCAGGAGCTCGGAGAGGACGACGCCGACAAGCGGCCGTCGGTGCAGGTCGGCGACCCGTTCACCGGCAAGAAGCTGATCGAGGTGTCGGTCGAGCTCGTCGAGGGCGGCCTCGTCGAGTCGCTCCAGGACTGCGGCGCCGCAGGTCTCGCGTCGTCGCTCTCCGAGATGGCCGGCGAAGCGGGAATCGACGTGCATCTCGACCGCGTGCCGCTCCGCGAGGAGGGCATGGAGCCGTGGGAGATCATGATCTCGGAGTCGCAGGAGCGGATGGTCGCCGTCGTCCGCCCGCAGATGCTCGATGCGGTGCGCGCGGTGTGCGCCCGCTGGGAGCTGCCGTGCACGCCGGTCGGCGTCGTCACCGACCACGGGGAGCTGCGCGCGTTCTGGAGCGACGAGGTCGTCGGCTCGATCCGGGCGCGGCTTCTGACCGACGAGTGCCCGCGCTACGAGGTCGAGCAGTCGAAGCCCGACGCGTGGCCGGCGCCGCCGAAACGGCTGAGCGACGCGAACCGCGCGGACAAGACGTGGATCACCGAGCAGTACGACCAGCTCGTCGGGTCGCGCACGGTGCGCCGCCCCGGTTTCGACGCCGGCGTGCTGCGCCTGCGGCCGTCGCTGCGCGGGCTCGCCGTCTCGCTCCAGGGCCCGCGGCCCGGACAGGCGGATGCGTTCCGCGCCGGTGTCGAGGCGGTGCTCGGCGCGGCGCGCAACGTCGCGTGCGCGGGCGGCGAGCCGATCGGCCTCACCGACTGCCTCAACTTCGGCAACCCCGAAAAGCCGGAGATCGCGCACGAGCTCGCACAGGCGATCGAAGGCATCGCACAGGCAGCCGAGGCGCTGAAGATTCCGGTCGTCTCCGGGAACGTCTCGCTCTACAACGACAACGACGGGCGCTCGATCCCGCCGACGCCGGTCGTGGGCTGCGTCGGCCTCGTCGCCGACGTGCGCCTCGTGCCCGGCGGCTGGCAGTCCGGCGACGTCGTGCTGCTCGCGGAGGCGCCCGAGGACAGTCTCGCCGCCGAAGCCGCGCTGATCCGGTTTCTCTGGAAGGCAGCGCCGCTTCTCTCCCTCTGCCACGACGTCGGCTACGGCGGCCTCGAGGTTGCGCTCGCCGAGGCGGAGCGGTGGAGCGGGCGCGCGGCGGACGTCGAGCTCCCCGCGGAGCCCACGCGCGGCGCCGCGGTGCTCGCCGCGTCGCCCGACGACGTCTCGAGGCTCGGCTCGAAGGGCTTCGTCGAGATCGGGCGGGTGCGCTGATGTGCGGCGTCTTCGGCGTGTACGCCCCTGACCGCGACGTCGCGCGGCTCACGTACTTCGGGCTCTTCGCGCTCCAGCACCGCGGCCAGGAGTCGGCCGGCATCGCCGTGTCGGAGTCCGGCCGCCTCACCGCTTTGCGCGATCTCGGCCTCGTCACGCAGGTCTTCGACGAGCAGAAGCTGCACGGCCTGCGCGGCTCGGTGAGCATCGGCCATACGCGCTACTCGACGACAGGCTCGTCGCAGTGGTCGAACGCGCAGCCGCTCGTTCAGCACGGGAGCAAGCGCACGGTCGCACTCGGACACAACGGCAACCTCGTGAACGAGACGGCGCTTCGCGACGAGCTGCGCGCCGCAGGCGTCACGCTCCGTGCGACTTCCGACAGCGAAGTGATCGCCGCGATGATCGCGAACGACGAGGCGCCGCTCGACGAGGCCGTGGCAAACGCGATGCGCAGGCTCGAGGGCGCGTACTCGATCGTTGCGCTCTCCGAGGGGACGCTGATCGCGTTCCGCGATCCGCACGGCTTCCGCCCGCTCGTGCTCGGTCGCATCCACGACGATTGGGTCGTCGCGTCCGAGACGTGCGCGCTCGATCTCGTCGGCGCGGAGTTCGTGCGAGAGGTCGACCGCGGCGAGGCGGTGCTGATCGACGACAACGGACTGCGCAGCGTGCAGGCGGTCGAGCCTGCCGGAGCGGGGGCGCTCTGCATCTTCGAGTTCTTCTACCTTGCGCGTCCGGACACACGGCTCGCGGGCATCGAGGTGCACGGCGCACGGGTGCGGATGGGCGAGCGGCTCGCGGTCGAGGCGCCGGCCGACGTCGATCTCGTGCTGCCGATCCCCGACTCGGGAACACCGGCGGCGATCGGGTTCTCACGCGCGCTCGGCGTGCCGTTCAGTGAAGGGCTGATCAAGAATCGCTACATCGCGCGCACGTTCATCCAGCCCGACCAGGCGCTGCGGGCCCAGGGCGTGAAGCTGAAGTTCAACCCGCTCGCCGAGGTCGCGGGCAAGCGCGTCGCTGTCGTCGACGATTCGATCGTCCGCGGCAACACGACGCAGCAGATCGTGCAGATGCTCTTCGACGCGGGGGCCTCGGAAGTGCACGTGCGCATCTCGTCGCCGCCGGTGATCGGGCAGTGCTTCTACGGCATCGATCTCGCCGATCCCGACGAGATGATCGCGAGCAGCCACTCGGTCGAGGAGATCCGCGCCATGATCGGTGCGACGTCGCTCGCGTACCTCTCACACGACGGCCTCGTCGCGGCGACGCGGCGGCCGGAGTCGGAGCTTTGCCGCGCGTGCCTCACGCGCGAGTATCCGACGCGCGTTCCGGTGGAGCAGCCGAAGCTCCGCTTCGAACCTGCAAGTGCTTGAGGCACTGCTAGCCGACGCGCGCGGCGACGACAACGTCCTCGGCATCGTCGTCTTCGGCTCGCGTGGCAAGGGCGCGTACGTCAACGAGGCGAGCGACTGGGACGTCTTCGTCGTCGTGCGCGAGCACCGCGGCGAGCGGCCGTTCGTGCACGGCGCAAAGCTCGAGACCGTCGAGGTGACGCTCGAGCAGCTGCGCAACCAACCGCCATGGAACCGGTATTCGCTCGCCTGGGTCGAGCCGCAGCTCGACAAGACGGGCGAGGTCGCGACGGCGTTGCGCGACGCGACGAGCGTCGACCCGGCAACGGCCGCCGAGCCGCTCGACGGCTACGTGAACATGCTCTACCGGTCACTGAAGAACGCGCGCGTTGGCCTCGAGCTCGCCTCGCTCCTCGACGCGCAGGAGTCGATCCCGTGGTTCCTCGAGTTCCTCTTCACCGTCCACGCGCGTCTGCGCCCGTACAACAAGTGGCTCGAGTGGGAGCTCGAGCAGCACCCGCTGCCCTGGAACGCCCTACCGCGGCTCGCAGAGATCGCGCGCACGGGCGACGTCGCCGAGCAGCAGGCGCTCTTCCGCGAGGCGGAGCCGCTCGCGCGGGCGCACGGGCTCGGCTCGGTAATCGACGGCTGGGAGCCCGGCGTGCAATGGTTGCGCGGCGATGCGTAGAGCGCTCTCCCTCGTGGCGCTCGCCGTTCTTGCCGCCGGGTGCGGCGGGTCGGGGGCGACATACTCGAACAGCGACGTGCAGCAGGCGTTCAACGGCGTCGTGCGCTCGGCGACCGACTACTCCGGCTCGCCGCGGCAGTTTCTACCCGAGTTCGCGACCCTGGCCGCGGTGACGGAGCTGCGCTTCGACGAGGGTCAGGTCTCGCCGCTCGCGGTCTTCCGCGGCACCGAACCGTTCGAGCTGCTCCGGTACGGCACGCCCGCCGACGCAGAGGTGGCCGAGCAGTGGTTCGGGACGCAGCTGCTCCGGGCGGGCAACCACGTCCACGGAAGTGTCCAGCGGCTCGGGAACCTCCTGCTCGTCGAGGCGGGGCCTGCGCCCGACGCGGACGCGGCCCTCGACCGGCTCCGTCAGTGACCCGGCGCGGGCTCCCAGAGCTCGAGCCGGTTGCCGTCGAGGTCGACGGCCCAGCCGAAGCGGCCGTACTCCAGCTCTTCGACCCGGTCGGCCACCTCGACGCCGGCTGCCCGTAACTGCGCGAGCATTGCGTCGAGATCCGCGACGCGGTAGTTGACCATCAGCTGCTGCTCGCGCGCGCCGAAGTAGTCGGTGTCGCCGGGGAAGACGGCCCACGTGAGCGTTTCGCCGCCCGTCGAGCGAACGACGGCGCCGCCCCACTCCTCGTTCACGTCGAAGCCGAGATGTTGCGCGTACCACGCGCGCAGCTCGTCGGGACGCGCGGAGCGGATGAAGACACCGCCGATGCCGGTCACCCGCTCCACGCGTGAGGGTCGTCCTACTGCTCGAGCACGCGGCTTGCCTTGGCGACGCCGCGCGAGAGGATGTACGCGGCGGTGAGCCACGTTGTCGCGACGCACCAGCCGTGTGCGTCGAAGCTGTCGCTCACGCCGGCGACGATCGCGAGCACGATCTCGACGAGGAGCCAGACGGCGAGCTCGGCATTGCCGGGCACCGGCAGGATCGCGCCCTGGACGGGATTGTGTCCGAGCCCGGAGTAGCCGCCGCCGGGCGACGCCGGAGGAGCATGGGGCGGTTCGGGAGGCGTGGTCGACATGCTGTCTCCTTTGTTCGTTCAGGCCGCGAGGGCCGGGACATGGAGGATCTCGAGCTTCAGCCCATCGGGGTCATAGAAGAACACTGCGTAGTACCCCGGCATGTACGTGTATTCCTGCGGCTCGCTCTCGAGTAGGGCGCCGTTCGCGCGCAGCCATTGGGCGCGCTCGTCGACGATGGCGCGTGAAGCGGCCTCGATCGCCAGGTGGTGCAGACCGACGCGGTAGCGGTCGACGTCCTGCGGCTCACTTCGCGACTTGCGGAGACCGATCGAGGTGTCGCGTCCGTTCAGATGCCAGATGGTCTCGCCGCGCTCGCCTTCGACCTCGGAGATGCCGTGCCAGCCGAGCGGGCCGAGCAGCTCGCGATAGAACGGCAGGCTGCGCTCGATGGAGGACACGACGAGGTCGACGTGGTGGATTCCCATCCGATCCAACGCGGCTTCGACGCCTGCGCTCGGAGTCCTCTCTACCATGCCGCGGGGTGCACCTCTTCCACTACCACCTCGTCACGAGCCGCGTGCGGGAAGTCGAGGCGCGCTACATCGGCAAGCTCGGCTTCGATCTCGTCGCGCGGCATGGGCGTATCGGCGAGGACCTGACCTCGTACGAGGCGGGCGTGTCGTGGACCGAGCTCGACGCGGTCGGGTTCAAGCTGCGCCTCTCAGAGCTCGAGCTCGGCGCGGTCAACGTCGTCGTGCAACCGGGGCAGTGGCCGCTGCCGCGCGTCGACCATCTCGGTCTCTCGCTCGACGAGGACGAGTTCGAGCGGGCGATCGCGCGCGCCGACGAGGCGGAGCTACGCGTGCAGGAGCACGGCGGCAGGCGCACGTTCGTCTCGACGAACGCGGGCTACCGCCTCGAGCTGCATCCGCCGCGCGACTGGATTGACGACCTGCTCGACGGCGGCGATCGCCTGCGCCTCTCGGAGTTGCACCTCAAGGCGGACGACCCGGAGGCCAAGGCGAAGGCGCTCGCCGAAGTGCTCGACTGCGACCGGCTGGGGACGGACGTCGAGATCGGCGACACGCTCGTGCGCTTCGTGCCCGGCGGGCCGCAAGGCCGGCCGGAGCTGCACGCCGAGCTGTTCGTGTGAATGCGCTCGACGCCGTCGCGGCGCGCATCGCAGCGCTCCCGCATCCTGCGCGGATCGGGATCGACGGCATCACAGCCTCGGGGAAGTCGACCGTCGGAGACGCGCTCGCGCTTCTGCTGGAGCCGCCGGTGCTGCGCGTGACGATCGACGACTTCCACCGGCCGCCGCCCCAGGAGTACTACCCGTGGAGCTTCGACTTCCCGCGCTTCCGCAAGCACGTTCTCTCGCTCGAGGGAACCGTGATCGCCGACGGCGTGTTCCTGCATCACCCGGAGCTTCGCGACCTCTGGCAGCTGACGATCTTCCTGAGCGCCGACCCGGAGACCGCCCGCGAGCGCGGCATCGCGCGCGACGCGTCGTGGATGGAGAACGCCCGCGAACGCTACGAGACGCGCTACGTCCCCGGCGAAACGCGCTACCTCGAGGAGGTCGATCCCGAAGCGCGTGCCGACATCGTCCTCGACACGACCGACCTCGACCGGCCACGGCTGCACCGGACCCGCGAGTGGCCGGCATAGCCCTGTCCTGGTGTCAAACACGATGCCCCGGGCGCCTGCATTGCGCACGAACCATCGCCCGGTGAGGACATGCCCTGGTGTCAGACACGCTGAGGAACGCGCGACCCAGTCGCGACGGGTCTAGATCTGCCACGGCTCCGCTTGCGTCCCCGGGGGACGGCGGAGCGGGAGGTCGAGGTCGGGCAGCTCGCGGGCGACGAGGTCGCGGGTCTCGACGACGAGGCGGCCTAGCTCGGCGGCGGCTTCGGTCGCCGGGAGGCGAACGAGGCCCTCGAGCCGGTGGGCGAGATCCGGCGGCGCGTGCTCGAACTTCGCGACGAGCGCGCGTAGACGCTTCAGCTCGAAGCGCGC
This sequence comes from Gaiellaceae bacterium, assembly GCA_041486645.1. Taxonomy (GTDB): domain Bacteria; phylum Actinomycetota; class Thermoleophilia; order Gaiellales; family Gaiellaceae; genus Palsa-739. Next base: position 7,887 of record JBGPLW010000020.1, read on the forward strand.
GAAGTACACGCGGTTCAGCGCAGCGAGCACGCCGAGCAGATTGAACGCCGCCTCGAGCAGCATGTCGAGCCGCCAGAGCTCCGCATCGCGCGTCGCAAGCGCCTCGCCGTACCACCACAGCGGAAAGAACTTCCAGTGGTGCTCGATCGAGGCCACTCGCAGGGCATCGGGGTACGCGGCCACTCGGGACCGCCAGGCCGCCGCGAGGTCCTCGCCGTACAGCGGCAGCGCCTCGAGCATGCCGCTCAGCATCTTCTGGTTCGGCGAGTCGATCACCTCTTCGAGCCGCACGAGTGCGCCCTCGAGCTCGCTCTCGATCTGCTCGACGGTGCGATAGCCGACCTGGACGGTGACGCCGCCGACCTCGAACTGGACGAGCAGCGGCGGCACGATCGGCACGACGTCCGTGCCTCCCACCGCCTCGCGCAGCAGCTCGAGCCGGTCGTCCGGCGGGAGCTCGTCGACGTAGAGCAGCAAGTCGACATCGGAGAAGAAGTCGGCGTCGCCCCGCGCCCCGGAGCCCGCAAGAAGCGCCGCGCGCAGCGGCCCGAGCTCGAGCGCAGCTTCGACGACGCGGCCGGCGAGCGCCCGAACATGCTCTGTCGCGCCGTCCATCTCAGGCGGATCGTAAACTCGAGAACAGTGACCGACGAGGCGAAGACATACGAAGCCGCAGGCGTGTCGCTCACGACCGCAGATGCCGTCGTCGAGCGGCTGCGAGCGGCCGTCGAGTCGACCGGCGCCGCCGGGTTCGGCAACTTCTCGGGCCTCTACCCGCTCGACGAGCGGCGGTTCCTCGCCGCCTCGACCGACGGTGTCGGCTCGAAGCTCATGCTCCAGCGCCGTGCCGGCAAGCTGCGCTGGGGTGGCATGGATCTCGCCGCACATTGCATCGACGACGTCCTCTGCAGCGGCGCCGAGCCGCTCTTCTTCCTCGACTACGTCGCAGCGGAGCACATCGAGCTCGAGCAGGTCGCCGAGCTCGTCGAGGGCGCCGCGGAGGTGTGCCGCGCCGCGGGCTGCATGCTGATCGGCGGCGAGACCGCCGAGCTCCCGGGCGTGTACCGCGACGACGAGCTGGACTTCGCCGGCACGTGCGTCGGAATCGTCGATCGCGACAAGCTCATCGACGGCACGCGCTGCGCTCCCGGCGACGCGATCGTCGGCTTCCCGTCGAGCGGACTGCATACCAACGGCTTCTCACTCGTTCGCTCCCTCGTCGGCGATGGCGACTTCGACGCCGACATGCTGCTCGCGCCGCACCGCCTCTATCTCGACGACGTGCGCGCACTGCGCGCACACGCAGACGTCCGTGCGCTCGCGCACGTGACCGGCGGCGGCATTCTCGGCAACTTGTCGCGAGTCCTGCCGCACGGTGTGCAGGCGCACATCGACTGGGCCGCGTGGGAGCGGCCGCCCGTGTTCCACTGGCTCGCCGAGCAGGGAGTCGAGGAAGAGGAGGCGCGACGCGTCTTCAATCTCGGCATCGGCATGTGCGCGGTCGTCCCCGACGTGCCCGAGGGCGCGCTTGTGATCGGAACGCTCACCGCGTGATCGGCGTCCTCGTCAGCGGCGCCGGCACGAACCTGCAGGCCCTCCTCGACGCCGGGCTGCCCGTCGTCGCGGTTGCGAGCAACAGGCGCGACGCGGCCGCGCTCGAGCGGGCGCGCGACATCCCGACTGCGTCGTTCGAGCTCGCCGGCTACGACGACCGAGCCGAGCGTGACGCAGCGATGGCCGACTGGCTCCGCGACCACGGCGTGCGCCTCGTGGTGCTCGCCGGCTACATGCACCTGCTCACGCCGTCGTTCCTCGACCGCTTCCCCGGCGCCGTCGTCAACGTGCACCCGTCACTGCTCCCGGAGTTCCCAGGTGCGCACGCGGTCGAGGAACAGCTTGCCGCCGGCGTCGCGGAGTCCGGCGCGACGGTGCATCTCGTCGACGAAGGTGTCGACAGCGGCCCGATCCTTGCGCAGGAGCGCGTGCCGGTGCGTCGCGACGACACGGCGGAGACACTGCACGCGCGCATCAAGGAGATCGAGCACCGCCTTCTCCCCCGCGTCGTTGGAGAGCTGTGCGAGCGCTGATCTCGACCTACGACAAGACGGGCCTCGACGTCTTCGCGCGCGGCCTCGACGAGCTCGGCTGGCAGCTCGTCGCAAGCGGCGGCACGGCGACGTACCTCGAGGACCTCGGGCTCACGGTCGAGCGCGTCGAGACACTCACCGACTTCCCCGAGATGCTCGGCGGCCGCGTGAAGACGCTGCACCCCCGCATCCACGCGGGGATCCTTGCGCGCCGCGACAACGACGAGGATGTCGCCGCGCTGGCCGAGCACGGCATCTCCCCGTTCGATCTCGTCTGCATCAACCTTTACCCCTTCGAAGAGGTCGCCGCGAAGAAGGGCGTCACGGAGGCGGACGCCGTCGAGATGATCGACGTCGGCGGCCCGTCGATGCTGCGCGGCGCCGCGAAGAACTTCGCGCATGTTGCACCCGTCTGCAGGCCCGAACGCTACGGCTTCGTGCTCGACGAGCTGCGCGCGCACGGCGTCCTGACCTTCGAGACGCGCCGCGAGCTCGCCGCCGAAGCCTTCGCGACGACCGCTGCCTACGAGGCCGCGATCGCGACGTGGTTCTCAGAGCGCGAGACGTTCCCCGAGACGCTCGTCGTCGCGCTCGAAAAGGTCGTCGACCTCTCGTACGGCGAGAACCCGCACCAGCGTGCCGCGTACTACGCCGAGCGGGGCGCGCGCACCCATTTGCTCTCGCGCGTCGAACAGCTGCACGGCAAGGCGCTCTCCTTCAACAACCTGAACGATCTGTCTGCGGGTCGGATGCTCGTCCGGGAGTTCGCGCTCCCCGCGTGCGTGATCGTGAAGCACGCGAACCCGTGCGGTGTCGCGATCGGCGCGACCCTCGACGAGGCGTACGACAAGGCGCTCGCCTCGGACCCGACCTCCGCATACGGCGGCATCGTCGTCGTGAACCGGGAGATCGACGATGCGCTCGGTGCGAAGCTCGCCGACCAGTTCGTCGAGGTGCTCTTCGCACCCGGGTACAGCGACGCGGCACTCGCCGCACTCGAGCGAAAGCAGAACACGCGGATCCTCGTCGACCGCGAACGCCGCCACGACATCGACCCGCGACACTACAAGCGCGTCCTCGGTGGCATGCTCGTGCAGGACTCGGATTCCGACATCGAGGACCGCGAGGGCTGGCAGGTCGTCTGCGGCTCGCCCGACGAGCGTCAATGGGGCGATCTCGTCTTCGCCTGGCGCGTGTGCAAGCACGTCTCGTCGAACGCGATCGTTCTCGTCAAGGATCTGCGGACGATCGGCATCGGCGCAGGCCAGATGAGTCGCGTCGACGCGGTCAACATCGCACTGGAGAAGGCAACGTCGTATGGGCACGACCTCGCCGGATCGGCGCTCGCGTCCGACGCGTTCTTCCCGTTCCCGGACGGGCCGCGGATCGCGCTCGACGCCGGCGCGACCGCGATCGTCCAGCCGGGCGGATCGCGGCGCGACCAGGACGTGATCGACGCGGTCGAGAAGGCCGGCGCGACGATGGTGTTCACCGCGCGGCGCCATTTCCGCCACTGAGATGACGGAGGCGCACTTTCGGCTCCTCGCGCGCTCCGAGCAGGCGGCGCTCCTCGCACTGCCGTGGGCGGTGCCGCTCGAAGAGTGGGAGGACGCGCAGCTCGTCGACGTCCAGCGCGGCATCGGCCGCCACATCGTCCGCTTCGTCTCGCTTCCCGGCGGGGTTTTCGCGCTGAAGGAGCTGCCGCCGCGCATCGCTGCGCTGGAGTACCGCCTGCTCGGGGAGCTCGAGCGGCGAAGCGTGCCGTCGGTCGAGGTCGAGGGCATCGTCAGCGAGCGCCGCTCCGCCGACGGCGAGGAACTGCAGTCGATCCTGATCACGCGCTACCTCGAGTTCTCGCTCCCGTACCGCCTCATCCTCGGTCGGAGCGCGCTGCCCGCGCCGGAGCCCGCCATGCGCGCCGCGCTCGCGGAGCTGCTCGTCCGCCTCCACCTGACGGGTTTCTACTGGGGGGACTGCTCCCTCTCGAACGCGCTCTTCCGCCGCGACGCCGGTGCGCTCTCGGCGTACTTCCTGGACGCCGAGACGAGCGAGCTGCACGAAACCCTGTCGGACGGCCAGCGCACGCACGACCTCGACATCGCGGAGGAGAATCTCGCCGGCGAGCTCTTCGACCTCGCCGCAGAGCTCGGCCGCGAGGTCGTCGCGGATCCGTTCGAGTTCGGGAGCGACGTTCGCCGCTCGTACGACCAGCTCTGGCACGAGCTGATGCGAGACGAGGTCTTCAAGCTCGACGAGGGACACAAGCTCGAGGACCGGCTGCGCCGGCTGAACGCACTCGGCTTCGACGTCGAGGAAGTCGAGCTCGTGAGCGCCGGCGACGACGTGCGTCTCGTGCTCCAGTCGAAGGTCGTCGAGCCGGGACACCACCGGCGCCGCCTGCTCCGCCTGACCGGACTCGACGCGCAGGAGAACCAGGCGCGCCGGCTGCTGAACGACGTGACGCGGTACCGGGCCTGGCTCGAGCGCAGCGGCGAGAAGCCGGTGTCGGACGCCGCGGCCGCGGGCCGGTGGCTCGCCGAGGTGTTCGAGCCGACCGTCGCGGCCGTACCGCCGGAGCTGCGTGGGAAGCGCGCCGCCGCCGAGCTCTTCCACGAGCTGCTCGAGCACCGCTGGTTCCTCTCGGAGAAGGCCGGCCGCGACGTCGGGCTGAAGCAGGCGATCCCCGACTACATCGAGACGGTGCTACGGCCCGCGGGGGACGAGAAGCTTCCGTTGTAGCCGACGCAACCGGAATACTGACGCGAAAAATCGCGTTGGGAGGAACCGTGACCGCATCGACTCCAGATCCGCACCGCTGGCAGGCGCTCGCAGTCGTCTGCGTCGCGATGTTCATGACGATCCTCGACGTCTCGATCGTCAACGTCGCCCTACCGTCGATCAAGACCTCGCTCCACGTCGCGGAGAAGGATCTCCAGTGGGTCGTCACGGCGTACGCGATCGCCTTCGGCGGCTTCCTCCTGCTCGGCGGCCGCGCCGGCGACCTGCTCGGGCGGCGGCGCATGTTCATGATCGGCATCGCGCTCTTCTCGGCGGCGTCGCTCGCCTGCGGCTTCGCCGGCTCGATCGGCGTGCTGATCGCCGCCCGGGCGGTGCAGGGGCTCGGCGCCGCGATCATCTCCCCGGCGACGCTCTCGATCATCACGACGACGTTCGAGGAAGGCTCCGAGCGGAACAAGGCGCTCGGGATCTGGGGCGCCATGGGCGGCAGCGGCGCCGCCGCCGGCGTGCTCTTCGGCGGCATCCTCACGAAGTACGCAGGCTGGGAGTGGATCTTCTTCGTGAACGTGCCGGTGGGCGCGGCCGTGCTCGCGCTGACGCGTCCGCTCGTGAAAGAGAGCCGCATCCCCGGCCTGCACGGCTTCGACTTCCCCGGCGCCGCGACGGTCACCTCGAGCCTCGCGCTCCTCGTCTACGGCATCTCGAAGGCACCCGATGTGGGTTGGAGCAGCGGCCGCACGATCGGCTTCCTCGCGGCCGCAGCGGTGCTGCTCGCTGCGTTCATCGTCATCGAGTCGCGCAGCTCGGCGCCGATGATGCCGTTCCGGATCTTCCGCTTGCGCACGATCACCGGGGCGAATGTCGCGGGATTCTTACTCGGGGCGATCGTCTTCTCGAACTTCTTCCTGCTGACGCTCTACGTGCAGCAGGTGCTGCACTACTCGGCGCTGAAGGCCGGGCTGACGTTCCTCGCCACCGCGGGCACGGTGATTCCCGTAGCGGGGGCGTCACAGGCGCTCGTGACGAGAATCGGCGTCCGACCGGTGCTCGTGGCCGGGCTCGCACTGATCACGGGGGGCATGCTTTGGTACACGCAGATCCCCGTGCACGGCAAGTTCGCGGCCGACCTGCTGCCGGGCTATCTGATGGTCGGCGTCGGCATGGCGTTCGCGTTCATCCCGATGTCGATCGCCGCGCTTGCCGGCGTCGAGCATCACGAAGCGGGGCTCGCGTCGGGGCTCATCAACACGTCGCAGCAGATCGGCGGCGCGCTCGGGGTCGCGATCGCCGCGACCGTCGTGTTCACGCATACGAAGACGCTGATCGCGAGCGGCCACGATCCGCTGAGCGCGCAGACGAGCGGGTTCGCACTCGGCTTCTGGGTGATCGCGGCGATCGGCGCCGTCTCCGTGGTCGCGGCGCTCGTCCTCGTCCGCGGGCGTGAGCTGGCGGCGGTCGAGGCAGAGGTCATGCAAACGGCCTAGGACAGTCGCGGGGCCGTGCGTGGCATACGCTTCCCGGCGATGGCGAAGGTCTATCCGACAATCCTCGAGCTCGTCGGCGCGACGCCGATCGTCCGCCTGCCGAAGCTCTCACCGGCGGGCGGCGCGGAGATCCTCGCGAAGCTCGAATACCTGAACCCCGGCGGCTCGGTCAAGGACCGGATCGGCCTGCCGATGATCGAGGCTGCCGAGCGCGAGGGGAAGCTCCGGCCAGGCGGGACGATCGTCGAGCCGACGTCCGGCAACACCGGCGTCGGGCTTGCGATCGCCGCGGCGATCAAGGGCTACCGCTGCATCTTCGTCATGCCCGACAAGATGAGCCAGGAGAAGATCGCGCTCCTACGGGCATACGGCGCGGAGGTCGTGATCACGCCGACCGCGGTCGAGCACGACTCGCCCGAGAGCTACTACTCGGTCTCCGACCGGCTCGCAGAGGAGATCCCCGGCGGCTACAAGCCGGACCAGTACTCGAACATGGCGAACCCCGACGCGCACTACGCGCTGACGGGCCCCGAGATCTGGGAGCAGACGGACGGCGGCGAGATCGACGCGATCGTCGTCTCCGTCGGCACCGGCGGCACGATCAGCGGTGTCGGGCGCTACTTCAAGGAACGGAGGCCGGAGGTGCTCATCGTCGGCGCCGACCCCGAGGGCTCGGTGTACACGGCGAAGGCCGACGGCGATCTCCACCCGTACCTCGTCGAGGGCATCGGCAAGGACACGTGGCCGGAGACGATGGATCCGAAGGTCGTCGACGAGTGGGTGCGCGTCTCGGATCGCGAGTCGTTCCGGTGGGCGCGACGGCTCGCGCGCGAAGAAGGGATTCTCGCGGGCGGCTCGGGCGGGACGTCCATGTACGCGGCGGTGCAGATCGCGGAGCGGCTCGGTCCGGGGAAGCGCGTGCTGACGATGATCCCCGACTCCGGGCGCAACTATCTCTCGAAGTTCTTCGACGACAACTGGATGCTCGAGCACGGCTTCATCGAGCGGCAGGCGCCGCTGCCGACCGTCGCGGAAGTCCTGCGCGCGAAGCACGGCGACAACGTCCCTGCGCTCGTGACGATCTCCGCGCACCAGAAGGTCGGCGAGGGAATCGACACGATGCAGCGCTACGGCATCTCGCAGCTACCCGTCGTGCGCGACGGCGAGTGCGAGTCGCTGGCCGATGTCATCGGCTCGCTCCAGGATCGTGCGCTCCTCGAGCGCGTGTTCACGAATCCGGACGTCCTGCACGAGGACGTGGCGAACGCGATGCAGCCGCCACTCGGCGCCGTCGAAGGCTCCGCGACGGTCGACGAGGTGTTCGCGACACTGACGGGCGGCATGAACGCCGTCGTCGTCGCGCGGGACGGAAAGCCCGTCGGCGTGCTGACGCGGTCCGATCTGCTCGAGTTTCTCGCGCGCCGGCGCTGAGAAGCCGGGTCAGACACCGCTACGCGGAGTCAGACCCCGTCCGCGAGCCGTTCCGCTTCGCGCGCTCCCCGAGCTCGCGCGTCGCGATCAGCGCGACCCTCGCGTCGTCGAGCAGCCCGGTGACGAACTCGAGCCGTTCCTGCTCGACAAGGAGCTCGAGCAGCTGCTGCTTCGCCTCCGGCGGCAGCTCGACCTGCGCGGCGAGCTCGAACGAGAGCTGCGGCGACGCCTCGTCCGGATCCTCGGTCTCGGCGCCGGCGAGCGCTGCGAGCGCGCGGAACGCGCCGGCGGCGCGGAGCGCGGTCTCCGGATCGACTGCGCCGGCCTCGTCTTCGACCTCGCCGATCTCCGCCGTCATGAAGGAGCGGCCGCGCGTGAGGGCCTCGACCCTGAAGCGCAGGCCGCCCTCGACGAGGATCGTCAGCCGACCGTCGTCGAAGCGCTCGAGCACCTCCGTGATGCGCGCGCGGGTGCCGATCTCCCGCACGCCGTCCTCGTCGGCGTACACGAGCCCGAACTCCTCGTCGGCGTCGAGGCACTCGCCGATCAGCTCCTGGTAGCGCGGCTCGAAGATGTGGAGCGGCACGCGCTCGGTCGGGAGCAGGAC
>JBGPLW010000021.1:0-15955 GCA_041486645.1 Gaiellaceae bacterium
CGGCGGCCGGCGACGAACGAAGGGAACGCTCACGTCGGCGGTGGTCAACGCAGTGCCCCGGCCGCATGCTGTACCCACCGGCGTGAGTTGAGGAGGATCACGAGCGTCACCGCGAACGAGACGACAAGCAGCAGCATCGCCATCGCCGACGCGTAACCCATCTGGAAGTCCGAGAATCCGTGCTGGTAGAGGAGCACCGGGTAGAAGAGCGTCGAGTCCTGTGGATAGCCGAGGCTCGACGCGGTCACGTCGGCAGCTTGCGACGCCTGGCCCGAGGCGATGTTCGCCGCGACGTACGCCTGCGTGAAGTACTGGAGGCCCTGAATCACCCCCAGGATCAGAGCGAAGAGGATGACGGGGCTGATCGTCGGCAGGGTCACCCACCGCAGCTGCTGGAACCGGTTCGCGCCGTCGAGCTGTGCCGACTCGTACAGGTGCCGGGGAACGTCGAGGACGGCGGCGAGGAAGATCACCATGATCGTGCCGACGCCCCAGAGGCCGAGCATGACAAGCGACGGCTTTGCCCACCTCGGGTCCTGGAACCAGAGCGGCCCCTGAATGCCGATGTGCCCGAGGAGCGTGTTGACCGGTCCCGTTGCCGGGTTGAGGATGTAGACGAAGCCGAGCGTTGCCGCGACGGGCGGAGCGAGCGCCGGCAGGTAGAAGATCGTGCGGAAGATGCCGACTCCGCGCCGTGCACGCGCGAGCATCGTCGCGATGCCGAAGGCGAAGATCACCTGGAGCGGTACCAGCACCGCGATCAGCCAGAGAGTGTTCCTGACCGCCTTCCACACCTGTGGGTCGATCGTGAAGAGGTAGCGGTAGTTCGCGAGCCCGACCCAACGCGGCGGCGAGAGCAGGTCGTAATGGTTGAACGACAGGTACGCGCTCATCACGAGCGGATACCCGAAGAAGACGGAGAAGCCGACGAGCCAGGGGCTCAGGAGCAGGAGCACGAGGCGGCGACGCCTCCACTCTGCCCGCCTCCTGGCCCGCCGGCGCTCCGCCGAGGGAACCGCAGAGGCCGTCGCGGCTACGGGACTCCACCTCCGCCCCCGCCGCCTGCCTGTTTGACCTGGGCGTCGAGCTGCTTGTCGAGCTTGCTCAGCCCCGCCGGGAGATCCTTCACTCCTCCGGCCTGGTAGTTCTGCATGAACGTCTGGACGAGGTTCGTGTACGATTGCCCCGACGCCATGATCGGCGACGTTCCCGACTTCGGGTGGTCGAAGATCTTGAGGAACGTCGCGAAGTGGGCGTCCGGAATCAGCTCCGGCGACTTCGTCGACGCGGCCGTGGACGGAACGTTCCTCAGGCCGTTGGCGAGTTCGGCGAGCGCATGCGTGTTCGTCGTCAGCCACTTGACGAGGTCCCACGCCTGGTCGGTGTGGTGGCCGTTCTTCGGGATGCCGATGATCGTGCCATTGATGTAACCCGAGCCGAACAGGTCGGGCTGCGCGTCGTCGACCGGCAGGGGAGCCGTCCCGTACTGGAGCTTCGGCACCTCGTTCGCGATGAACGCGACACGCCATTCGCCGTCCATGTTCATCGCGAGCTTGCCGGCCTCGAAGCCGTTCGACGTCGAGAACTCGTCACCGAGGCCCGCCTGGAAGCGAACGAGGTTCTTGTAGCCGTACCAGTCGATCAAGCTCTTCTGCCACTTCATCATCTTCTGCCACGACGGCTGCTTGCTCAGGATCGCGTGGCCCTTCGCGTCGATGTACTTCGCCCCGAATGCCTGTGCCCAGCGTTCCGGGACGTTCTCATAGAAGCCGATCAGCGGATCGAGTCCGACGACCTTCAGCGACCCGTCCTTGTTGCGCTCGGTGAGTTTCTTCGCATCAGCGGTCAACTCCGAGATGGTCGTCGGCGGATGCGTGATTCCGGCCTTCTTGAAGAGCGCCTTGTTGTAGTAGAGGCCGTACGTGTCGGCGAGCAGCGGCAGCGCACAGCGCGTGCCGTTGTATTGCGTGTAGTACCGCGTCGCCGGCGGGAACATCGACACGGCGATGTGCGACTTCTGCAGGTACGGCGCCAGGTCGATCCATGCTTTCGTCCCGCAGTAGACCCCGACGTTGTAGGAGTTGAATGAGCTCACGACGTCGGGCGCGCTGCCGGCCCGAATTGCGGAGACGATCTTCTGGTCGTTGGTACCGCCGACGACGCTCAGCGTCACGTCGGCGTGTGCCTTGTCGTACTCGGCGGCGACTTTCTTGAAGGTGATCAGTTCCTTGCCCGCGCTCCAGCCGACCCAGACGGTGAGCTTCGTCGGGGACGCCTGCTGCCCCCCTCCGGCGGCCGCAGCCGCTGCGAGAGCCGTGGTTGCGAGCAGCGCGGCGAGCATGGCCACGCGTTTCATCCCAACCTCCTTGGACGGTGCTAGTTAGACACCTTTACGAGGCGACTCTACGATGGTCAGACACAGCTGTCAATCGACCTTGCTTCCGTAAGGGTTCTTGACCACAATGCTCTGCGTGGCGACTCCGCCTCTGCTGAAACGCCTGAACGAGGAAACGGTCATGGACACGATCCGCGCCGGCGCGCCGATCTCGAGGGCGGAGATCGCCCGGCGCGCCGGCATCTCGAAGCCCACCGTCTCGCTCGTGCTCCGCACGCTCCTCGACGCCGGGCTCGTGCGCGAGGCGGCCGACGGGCCGGCCGGCCCGACCTACGGGGCCGTCTACTTCGAGCCCGTCGCGGAAGCCGCGCTCGTCCTCGGCGTCGACCTCGGTGCGCGCTTCCTCCGCGGCGCGCTCGCCGATCTGACGGGCACGATCCGCGCGCGGCAGGACGTCGAGCTCGTAGGGCCCGACGCGGCGAGCGCGCTCGAGGCGATCGTCGGCCTCCGCGGAGATCTCGCGCGCGCCGCCGGGCTGGACGTCGAGCTGATCGACCAGGTGATCGTCGGCGTGCCCGGCGTCGTTGAGCAGCGCGGCGGCACCGTGCGCCTCGCGTCGAACGTTCCGGGACTCGACGGCCGCCGCTACGGAGCCGACCTCGAGGAGCGCCTCGGTGTACCCGTCACCGTGGAGAACGACGTCAACCTTGCCGCACTCGGCGAACGGCGCATCGGCGTCGCACGCGGCGTCGATGAGTTCATGTTCCTCTCGGTCGGCACTGGGCTCGGCGCCGGCCTCGTGCTCCGCGGCGAGCTCCAGCGCGGCCACCACGGCGCCGCCGGCGAGCTCGACTACGTTGCGGTCGGCCTCGAGCAGGAGATCGACCCGTGCGCGGCGGCGTTCTCGGGCCTCGGCGCCCGGCTCGCCGAGGGCCGGGAGACCGTCCTTGCTGCGCCGTTCGATCCGCCCGCGATCTTCGCAGCGGCCCGCCAAGGCGACAGCGTCGCCCGTGAGGCGGTGCATGAAGAGGCGCGCCGGATCGCGCTGCACATCGCGGCGATCGCGGCCGTCACCGACGTCGGCCTCGTCGTTCTCGGCGGCGGCATCGGCGCCAACGCGGATCTGCTCACGGACGTGCGCCCGCTGCTTGCGAAGTGGCTGCCGTATGCGCCGCGACTCGAGATCTCGGGCCTCGGCGACGGCGCGGTGCTGATGGGCGCCGTCTCGGTCGGCCTCGAGTCGGCTCTCGGCCGCGTCTTCGTCAGCCGTCGCCCGGCACCGGGATGAGCGCGTCCGTTCGCCCGGCGAGCTCACGGTCGCGATCGGTGATGGCGCCGGCGGAATGCGTCGTCCAGCGCAGCGTTACCTTCTTGTAGGAGATCGCGATGTCCGGATGGTGGTTCGCCTCTTCGGCGAGCGCGGCCACGCGATTGACGAATTCGATTGCAGCCGAGAACGAGGGAAGCTCGACCGTTCGCTCGAGCGCTCCGCCCGTTTCAATCCAGTCGGTCATAAACCTCGTATTACGATGTATTCCCCACCAAGGACGTGACGGATGCAGACCACAAAATATCTGATCGTCGGCGGCGGCATGACTGCGGCCGCAGCCGTCGAGGGCATCCGCGCGCATGACGCGGACGGCGGCATCGTCATCGTCGGCGCGGAGCCGCATCCGCCGTACAAGCGGCCGCACCTTTCGAAGAAGCTCTGGAGCGGCGGTGCCGAGGAGAAGCTCTGGTACGACGCGGCGCTCGGCGGCGCAGACCTGAAGACCGGTCGCCGGATCGTCGCACTCGACCTCGATGCGCGGCGTGCCAAGGACGACCGCGGCGACGAGTATCCGTATGAGAAGGTGCTGCTCGCAACGGGCGGCGCGCCGCGGCGCCTCGGCGGCAACGACGGTGAGGTCGTCTACTTCCGAACGCTCGACGACTATCGCGGCTTGCGCGCGGCGGCGGAGGGCGGCGCGCACGTCGTCGTGATCGGCGGCGGGTTCATCGGCTCGGAGCTCGCGTCGTCGCTGACGGGCATCGGGGCGAAGGTGACGTTGGTCTTTCCCGAGGACGCAATCGTCTCGCGCATCTTGCCGGGCGGCCTCGCCGCTTTCGTCACCGACTACTACCGCGAGCAGGGCGTCGAGATGGTCGGCAACGAGAAAGTCGCGTCGGTCGACGGCACGTCGGTGTCGCTCGGCTCCGGCCGCACGCTCTCGGGTGACGCCGTGGTTGCCGGTCTCGGCATCGTCCCGTCGACCGAGCTCGCCGAAGCCGCCGGGCTCGCGGTCGACAACGGCATCGTCGTCGACGAGTACGGCCGCGTCGACGGCCGCGACGACGTCTTCGCCGCAGGCGACGTCGCGAACTTCCCGAGCCTCCCGCTCGGACGGCGTGTCCGTGTCGAGCACGAGGACCACGCAAACGTGCACGGCCGCGTCGTCGGCGCGAACATGGCGGGCGCGAACGCGCCGTACGACTACCTCCCGTTCTTCTACTCCGACATGTTCGACCTCGGCTACGAGGCCGTCGGCGATCTCGATGCGCGACTCACGACGCTCGAAGCGTGGGAGGAGCCAAACCGGAAGGGCGTCATCACGTACGTCGACGACGAGCGCCGCCCGCGCGGCGTCCTCCTCTGGGACACGTGGGGCAAGGTCGACGCGGCGCGGGATCTCATCCGCGCCGCGCAACCGCTCGGCGAGGCTGTGCTGCTTGGCTAGGGGCTTCGCACAGTCGCGGAAGGCGCGGCTCGGAACCGAGGCGCTCAGCGAGTACGTGTTCCGCCCCACGGCGCACGCCGTCGTGCTCGTCCTCGCGCCGCTGCGCGTGCCGCCGCCCGCCGTCGTGCTCGCGTCGACTGCCGCCGGTCTCGGCGGCGCGATCGAGCTCGCGCGCGGCCACCTCGTTGCCGCCGCGCTCCTCGTGCAGCTGAAGACGGTCCTCGACAACGCAGACGGGCAGCTCGCGCGCCTCACGGATCGGGTGTCCGCGTTCGGCCGCTACCTCGACTCGGAGTGCGACCTGCTCGTGAACGCCGCGCTCTTCGCCGCCGTCGGCTGGCTGACGGGCTCGCCGATCGCGGCGGCGGCCGGGTTCGTCGCGCTCACGGCAGTGCTGAGCATCAACTTCAACGTCGAGCGGCTCGCCCGCGGTGGGCCGGCGTCGTGGGATCGGACTTTGCTCGGCCGCGCGTACGGGCTCATGTACGGCTGGCAGGACCGCCTCGTCGAGCGTTTCGTCGAGCGCCGGCTGCGCGGTGCCGGTGACGAGTCCCGCCGCGCATACCATGACTCGGCGACCGTCGAAATTCTCGCGAATATGGGCATGTCGACGCAGCTCGCAGTGTTCGGCATCTGCATCGCCGCAGGCCATCCGCTCTACTTCGTCGCCGTGGTGCTTGCCGAGCTCGTGCTCGTCGGGGCACTCTTCGTCCGGCGCGAGTCGTTCGTCAATGTCGATCGGGAGGTAGTGCTTGAGCATCGTTGAGTTTCCGTCTCGCTGGGATCCCGAGAGAGGCCGCACGATCGCGCCGGAGGAGTGGGCGCGCTACGAGCGGTACGTGGGCGAGATCTTCAGCGCCTTCGGCATGGATCTCGAGACACCCGGCACCCGCGAAACGCCCAGGCGCTTCCTGCGCGCGATGTACGAAGCGACCGCCGGCTACTGCGGCGACCCGAAGCTGCGCACAGCGTTCCCGTCGGAGCGCCCGTCCGATGTCGAGGGCGCGCACAGCCAGATCGTCGAGGGCCCGATCTCCTTCTTCTCGCTCTGCGAGCATCACGCGCTGCCGTTCCACGGCGTCGCGTACGTCGGCTACGTCGCGGGCGACGAGATTCTCGGCATCTCCAAGCTGACGCGACTCGTCCGGCTCTATGCGCGTCGGTTCACCGTCCAGGAGCGGCTCGGCGAGCAGATCGCCGACACCCTCGTCGAGCTCGTGCAGGCGCGCGGCGTCGCCGTGCGGCTCGAGGCGGCGCACCTCTGCACGCAGATGCGCGGCGTCGAGGAGGAAGGGTCACGGACGGTGACGACCTTCTGGCGCGGCCTGTACGACGACGACGCTGACCTGCGGCGCGAGTTCCTCGCCGAGATGCGGTGACGCTCCAGCTCCTCTGGGAGCATCCCGATCTGGCGGAGCGCTCGCTGCCCGACGCGCTGCAGGCGTTCTACGACGGCGGGCTCGGCTTCGACCGCCCGTGCGTCTACGCGAACTTCGTCGAGACGCTCGACGGCGTCGTTTCGATCCCCACGCTCGAGCGCTCAAACGCGCTCGTCGCCGACGAGAGCGACGACGACAAGTTCCTGATGGGGATCCTTCGCGCGCTCGCGGACGTCGTGCTCGTCGGAACCGGCACGCTGCTCGCGTCGCCGAAGGGCCGCTGGCGGCCGGAGGGCGTGTACCCGCAAGGGAAGGATGCGTTCGCCGCGCTGCGCGCGCAGCTCGGCAAAGCCGAGCGGCCCGCTGTCGCGATCGTCACGTCCGGCGCGTCGCTCGACGTCACGCACGCGGTGCTCGCCGAGGGCGCGACCGTGCTCACGACCGCACGGGGCGCCGCGCAGCTCGAGGGAAGCGTGCCCGACGTCGTCGCCGTGAACGACGGCGACCGGGTCGACATGGCGGCCGCGCTCGACGTGCTGCGTGCGCGCGGCCACGAGCACGTCCTCGTCGAGGCCGGACCGACAACGTTCGGCGCGCTGCTCGCCGCGGGCCTCGTGGACGAGCTCTTCCTCACCGTCTCGCCCGTGCTCGCCGGCCGGCTCGAGTCGCGGCGGCGCCTCGGTCTCGTCGAAGGCGTCGAGCTGCTCCCCGATGCGCGGATCGCGCCGCGCCTCGTCTCACTCCGGCTCGGCGGCGACCATCTCTTCGCGCGCTACCGCTTCTAGGACTCCAGCGCCCGGCGCTCGTCCGCGGTAATCAGGCGCGATCCGCGCGTCTCCGGGTCCCACGCGACGAGCACGGCCTCGGCCTCCGCCGCGACGTCGCCGTCGGCTCCGAGCACGGTCTGCGCGAAGCTGACGCTCGAGCCGCCGACCTCCGTGATGTGCGTGCGCAGCACGACCTCGCGGACGCCGAGCGCGATCTCGCGCCGGTAGTCGATCGAGGCGTGCACGAGCACGTTCGGCCAGGCGGTGAAGTCGCCGACCGTGCGGCGGAGCGCGTCGTCACGTGCCTCGTCGAGATACACGTGGTAGACGGCGTGGTTCAGGTGCCCGAGCGCGTCGAAGTCGGGCCACCGCGGCTGGACGCGGAATTCGAACGTGCTCAGGGTCAGGCCCCCCACCAGAAGCTCGCCGCGATCACGACGTAGAGGCCGATGAGAATCACGCCTTCCTCCCAGGTGCTCTCGCCGTCGTAGACGACCAGTGCGCCGATTCCGGCCGAGAGCAGCAGCGAGATGGCAAGCAGCGTCGGGAAGACAAGGGTCAGCGATGTCGCGAAGCCCAGGCTCACGAAGACGAGCACGGGCGTGAGCAGCAACGCGACCTGGAGCGCGGAATTGACGATCACCGAGACCGCGAAGTCCGGCCGGTTGCGCGCCGCAAGCTGGACGCCCACGACGTTCTCGACGGCGTTGCCGGCGATCGCGACGACGACGAGACCGGCGAAGTCCTGGCTCATGTGCATCGCGTGCGTCGCAGGCTCGAGCGCGGAGACGAACCAGTCGCTCGCAAACGCCGCGGCCACGCCGGCGCCGCCGAGCACCACGACCGTCAGCCGGAGCGACCAGCGGGGCGGCTCCAGGCTCGGCCCGTCTCCGCCGCGCAGGAACAAGGGCAGCGTCGCAAAGAAGAGGACGATCAGCACGCCGGCGCAGATGAGGCTCAGGGTGCGCCCGTGCTGCGCCGCGGGCGAGTGGAAGGCGTGCGCGAGCGTGGGCACCGAGAGGATCACGGACGCGAGCATCGCCAGCGTCGCGATCATCCGGGCGCGCGACGATTCGAACTGCTGCATGCCGTTGCGGATGCCGCCGACGAGAAACGCGAGGCCGAGCACGAGCACGCCGTTCGCGATCACCGAGCCGACGAGAGCCGCCTGCACGACGCGGACGAGGCCGTGGTGGAGCGCGAAGAGCGCGATGAAGAGCTCCGGCAGGTTCCCGAGCCCGGACTGTACGACGCCCGCGGCCGACGAGCCGACCCGTCCGCCGAGCTGTTCGGTCGCGCCGCCGACGAGCCGCGCGAGGAGTGCGATCGCCGCCGCGGCGATCCCGAATGCGGCCACGGCGGTGACGTCGAGGTAGTGGGCGACCCCCGCGCCTGCGACGAGCACGGCGGCAACGGCGATCTGGCGGAGGTCGGCGCGGCTCACGGGCCGCATAATCGAGGTTCGGAGGGCCCCGGCGCGTCAGTCGACGCCGAGGCCCTGGTCGACTCCTATACGGCGAGCGCGCTCTCCGCCGGGCCGATGCCGGACCCATGCGCGCGAGCCGAATCGTGTGCCGCGATCAGCCTCGAGGCGGACGCGGCGCTGTAGGGCCGGACTGCGCCCATGAAGCCGAGTGCGGCGGCGCTTCGCGCGAGGCTGCCGATGCGCACGAGCGCACCGGTGTGCGGCGCCTCGAGGATCGCGTCGCCGCCGATGTACATCGCGACGTGGCCCGGCCCGTCGATCTTCGGCTCGAAGAAGACGAGGTCGCCCGGTTGGAGATCCGACGGCGAAAGCCGCGGGAAGATCGCGAACTGCGCTGCCGCGTAGTGGGGCAGCGAAACGCCGAGCTGCCGGTACACGAACTGCATCAGGCCGGAGCAGTCGAAGCCGCCGGACGGGCTTGCGCCGCCCCAGACGTACGGGGTTCCCACGAAGTGCTTCGCGATCGCCACCGCCGTCGCGCCTGTCGACGACGCGGGATTGTCGTGCTCCCACGCCTGGAGGTCGAAGGGGACTGCGGGGACGAAGCTCGCGGCGGCCGGGAAAAGCGGGGCCGGCAAAGACTCGGTCCGGCGGGTCTGCGCGTGTTTGTGCGCCGGGTGCGCGCGGGGTGCCGCGGTTGCAGGCGCGGCGGCCGGTGCCGTGCCCGGTGCGGGCGCGACGTAGTCGGCGCGGACCGGCGCGGTGGTGGGCGTCATCTCGTCCGGGCTCGCGGCCGCGGGTGCCTGCGTGGCGTCGGGTGCGGCCTCGGTCGCGGCAGGGGCCACTGCCGATGTCGCCTCCGGGGCTGCGGCTGCGTCCGCCGTTGCGGGCGCGGGGTCTGCTGCAGGCGCGGGCGCGGCCTCGGTCGTAGCTGCGACCGCCGCGGGCTCGTCCGTGTGCGCGAGCTGGTTGCCGGCGCCGGCGGTGAACGCCGCTCCCGCGAAGAAGAGCGTCGCGAACGTGAGACTCGTTGCGAAGCGCCGCGAACGCGGCGCGCGGCGCGCACGCGTCAGCTCGACCTCGAAGTCGCCCGCCCGGCGGGCGGCGTCGTCGAGCGGCACGTCGTCCGGCCCCTCCGGCAGCGGCTCGACCCGGCGCCACCATGCTGCGACGGAGACGACGACTCCTGCGGCGATCAGACACCGCTCGAACGTCACGCTTCCAGACTTCACCGTTGCCCCCTCAGATCGCTGACGACTCCTCCGCGACCGCAACGGATGTCCTCTCTCATCGGGCAGGCACAGCCGCGATCCCTTCCCTAGCCCGAGTGAATCGGCGGCCGTTCACTCGCACGAGTGAGTCGGTGCAGGCTCAGGCTGCGGAGCCGATCGGCCGATGAGACTCCTATGGACGACGGGGAGCCGCACTCCGCCGCACCGCTGACGTGGCTCGCCGCAGCGTTCGTCGCTGCGTCGAGCACCGCCATCGTCCAGATCGGCTCGGATGCGCGTTGGCTCGCCGCGATCGGCGCCCTCATCGCGCGGGCGCGTGCGATTCCGCACGCCGTCGCTTATGCGGCGGTGCCGTCGAACGGCTGGCACGACGCGCCGGCGCTCGGACAGCTCACCTTCCACGGGCTCGAGTCGCTCCTCGGCGACAAGGGCCTCGTGCTGGCCCAGATCGCGGCCGTCACGACGGCAGTCGCCGTGCTCGCCGTCGACCTGCGGCGCGCCGGTGCACGGGACGGCGCGGCCGCGACCGTTCTGCTCGCAATCGTCGTGGGAGCGCCGGCGGCATTCTTCGTCGTGCGGGCGGAGCTCTTCTCCCTCGCCTTCTTCCCGGTGATCGTCCTGCTCCTGCGCTCCGAGTCCCGGTTCCCGACGAGGCGCATCTGGTTCGTCGTGCCGTTGCTTGCGCTGTGGGCGAACCTCCACGGAGGCGTGCTGCTCGGCCTCGGCGTGCTCGGCGCCTACCTCGTGTTCGGGCGGGCGCGGTCTGCGCCGCTCGAATCGGCGTGCGTGCTCGTCGCCGCGGCTCTCGCCCTGCTCGCGACGCCCGCTCTGCTCGGCAGCGCTACGTATTACGCCTCCGTTCTGCGCGGCGGGGCGGTGGCGGAGCGCTATGGCATGTGGGGCCCGCTCTCGCTGCACGAGCCCCTCGACCTGCTGTTCGTCGCGATCGCCGTGCCGCTCGTCGCGGCCGCCGTGCGCCGGCGTCCGGCTGCTTGGGAGCTCGTGCTCCTCGCAACGCTCGCCGTCATGTCGGTCGAGGCGCGCCGGAACGGCATCTGGCTCCTGCTCTTCGCGGCGACGCCCGCTGCCAGCTCGTTCGGTGCGTGGCGGGTGCCGCTCGTCTCACGCCGGATCGCCCTTGCCTGCTGCGCCGCACCGCTCCTTATCGCGGTCGTCGGCCTGTCGAGGCCGGTTGCACCGGGGGGCGCCGGCGGGCCGCTGCTCCAGCGCGCGCTGGCGGTCGCCCGCGGCGGCCCGATACTCGCCGATCCGCTCGACGCCGAGCAACTCGTGCTCCATGGCGGACGCATCTTGATCGGCAATCCCATCGAGGCGTTCCCGAGCGCGAGCCAGCGGCTCTACGTCGACTGGCTGCGCGGTCGCCGCGAGGGGGACGCGATCCTGCGCATGCCGATCCGCGTCGTCCTCGTCGAGCGCGGGAGCGCGCCGCAGAAGCGGCTTGCGAGGCAGACGGCGTTCCGCGAGCTCGCACGCGACGAGCGTGCGGTGCTCTACGCGGCGCGAACCTGACAGACGGCGGCGCTATGGCCCGGGTGCGCAGGCTGCGCGGGGACCGTCGCCGCACGCGCTCCGTGCGCGAACATGAAGAGCGCGACTGCTGCGAAACCCTGAGCGGCGACCCTGCGGCGCCGGCGCTCATCCTCGCCCATCATTCACCTCCAGTCGAAGCGCGGTGCCCGCCGCCATGCCCACCCGCGCAGCCTCACCGGCGGCGAGCTCGAGCACGGCGCGAGCTTTCCTGACTCCAGCCGTCCGCCAGGGACGGAGATTCGGCACGACGCGAACCACGCGCTGCTCGCGGTCGAGAAAGACGACATCGATCGGGAAACGCATGAAGAACGTGTGGATCGATCCGGCCGGCTCGAGCAGCAGCCCTTCACCCTCGGCCAGGCCGCGCCGGCCGAGCAATCCGCGCATGCGCGTGAGCGGATCGCGCGCGATGGTGCAGGTCGCGCACACGACCGTGTCGTTCTCGTTTCGAAGCATCCCCTGCAAGACAGCACCTCTGAAGCGGTCGTATTGAGGCGCCGTAGCCGCAGAGTGCGGCGCTCGCTGAATGAACGATCGGCCACTTCGCCCGCATTTGCCGTCACCCGTTTGGGGAGTTGGACGAACGAATCAATCGAACGGGGGATAGGCGCAAGCCCCGTTCGCTCGATGATTGCCCCATCGAACGCACACGGCGGCGCGGCCACGCCCGAGAAGTTGGAGGAGTCACGTCGTGGCTATGTACGCCGCCGAAGCGCTGAAGTTCGAAACCAACGCAGACGCGTCTCACACCTCCAATCGGCCGGAGCCGGTTGCGTCGACTGTCGTGCCGCTCGACTGCTTGAGAGGAGGTGAAACGAGATGAATCTTTCCGACTGGTTCGAGTTCATTCGCACCAACTGGAAGAAGGAAGAGGGTCAGACGATGGCCGAGTACGGCGTGGTTCTCGCGCTGATCACCGTCCTCATCGTCGGGACGCTCACCGCACTGTCCACCGGGATCAGGGGTGCGCTTACGGGCGTGATCAACGTCCTGTAGTCCCCGAACACCGTCAGAAAAGAAGGGGGAAGTACCGCAATGAGTGAGGAGATCCGCGTCGAGGCTAGGCCTGAGCAGGGCCAGACAATGGCGGAGTACACCGTCGTTCTCGGCATGATCACGATCGCCATCGTCGCTGCGATCGCGACGCTGTCGGACGGGATCCGGGGGATCTTCGAGCAGGTCGTTGCCCTCCTCTGAAACAGACTGCCCGTGGGGCTGGGCTTGGCACACGGCCCGGCCCCACGCGCAGACGACACAGAGAGACACACGATGAGCAGCCGACTCGACATACGGAGAAGCAAAGGGCAGACGATGGTCGAGTTCGTCCTCGTCCTGCCGATCCTCATGCTCGTCCTCTTCGCGATCATCCAGTTCGGGATGACGTTCACGCACTACGTCGCGCTCACGGACGCGGTTCGCGCCGGCGCACGCACCGCTGCTACATCCCGCTTTTCTCCGACGCGCACCACGGACGTCAAGACCAAGGTCACCACGTCGTCCGACAATCTGGTCGCAGCGAAGGATGTCACCGTCACTTCCACGTGGGTGCACGGAGACGACGTCGTCGTCCAGGCGACGGTTCCGTACTCGATCAACCTGCTTGGCCTGGTGATCGCGTCAGGCAATTTGACGAGCACCACGACCGAACGCGTCGAATAGAAAACCGGAGGGGACGATGAACACCACGAACAGGTTCTGGCACGTCGCCGCAGCGGCCGGGTTGGCGCTACTGGCCGTGCTGCTCACGACGTTCTACGTGACGAACTACAAGCGTCACGTGCAGCACAGCGAGTCGCAGGTGACTGTACTCGTTGCGTCGAAGGACATTCCGGCCGACACCGCCGGCAGCGAGATCGTGTCGGGCAAGTGGTTGACCCAGGAGTCCGTGGCTCGCCGCCAGGTCGTCCCGGGTGCGATCTCGAACCCGGCTCAGGTCAAAGGCTTGGTCGCTACGGAGCCGACGTACGCCGGCGAGCAGGTGACGGCGCGCCGCTTCGGCACGCCTTCCGAGCGCGGCGTGCGGGCACAGATTCAGGGCACGCAGCGGGCCGTGCAGGTCTCAGGGGATCCGAACCAGGTGCTCGCGGGCACGCTGCGCACGGGCGACCACGTCGACATCGTCGGCGCATGGACGCTCGCAGACAACGGCCAGATCGCGCGCGTCGTCATCCGGGACTCGCTCGTACTCTCCGCTCCCTCAGCTCCGAAGGCCGGAGCAGCGAGCGTCGGGACGGCGGGCGTGTATGCGGCGCAACTTCGGCTGAGCGACGCCCAGTCGCAGAAGCTCGAGTGGATCCTGGCGCACGGCAAGGATTGGCGGTTCGAAATCAGGCCGTCGACCAACGCGGCCAACAGCCCGCGCTGGCACGAGACCGAAGCCACGATGCTCACGGACGGAGTTGGCCAGCGATGAGTGACGCAACCCGCATCTACCTCACCGGCTCATGCGAGGGCTTCGACAAGCTCCGTGAGGCGCTCGCACAGCAGCCGGGGATCGAAATCGTCGGTTCGAGCGAACAGGCAGGCGCCGGATCGGCGGCGCTCCAGGGAGGCCATCTCGACTGCGTCCTGCACGCGACCAGCTCGTCGACCCTGCCGACCCACGAGATCGCGACGATCCGCGAGAACACGCGCGTTCCACTTCTGCTGATCGCGTCGGGCGAGGCGTCCTCGCTGCTCGAGGACGCGCTCGGCGCCGACGTGTCGGACGTCCTGCTCCTTCCCGCGCTGACGGAGAACGTCGTCTTCGCAATCCGGAAGGCCACCCACGCACCGCGCCGCTCGACGGCCGGTGCCCGGAAGGAAGGCCGCATCATCACGGTCTTCTCGCCGAAAGGCGGCACGGGCAAGACCGTAATCGCGACGAACCTCGCCGCAGCGCTCTCCAAGGCAGGCGATCGTCGGACGCTCCTGCTCGATCTCGACCTGCAGTTCGGCGACGCCGCGATCATGCTCGGCATCGAGCCGGAGAAGACGATCTTCGACTTCGTCAATGCTCCGGGAGAGCTCGATCCCGACAAGCTCGCCGGCTACACGACGAAGCACAAGTCCGGCCTCGACATCCTGCCTGCACCGCTCCGCCCCGAAGACGCGGAGCTTGTGACCGAGGCGAAGCTCGGTAGGCTGATCGAAGTTGCACGCGCGACCTACGACGCGATCGTCGTCGACACCTCGCCGTTCTTCCACGGCCCGATGCTGGCGACACTCGACCGCACCGACGAGTTGCTGCTCATCTGCTCCCTCGACGTGCCGACGCTGAAGAACGTCCGGCTCGCGCTCGGGACGCTCGAGATGCTGTCGTTCCCACCGGCCCGGATTCGCGTGGTGCTGAATCGCGCGAACAGCAAGGTCGGGATGAAGCAGCGCGAGGTCGAGGCTGCGCTCGAGGTCAAGGTGCACTACGAAGTGCCCTCGGATCGAGCCGTGCCGCTCTCGGTCAACAAGGGCGCCCCCGCGGTGCTCTCGGACCCGGGAAGCGACTTCGCCCGCTCGATCGAGGCGATGGCGAAGGGCATCTTCCCGAAGGAAGAGGCGAAGCGCGGCACGTCCCGCTTGCGCCCGAGCTTCGCAAGGGCGGGCTAGGTCATGGGGCTTCATGATCGCCTCAATCGCACCGGAACTGCGACGGCCGTCGACCTGCACCTCGCGCGGGTCGACGACGCCGATCCGATCCGCGCCAAGGACCCGTATGCGGAGCTGAAGACTCGCGTCCACCACGAGGTGATCGCGACGCTCGGGGCCGAGCTCTTCAAGCAGGACGCGAACGACAACATGTCGGAACGCGTGCTCCGCGCGGTCACCGAGCAGCTCACGCTCGACCGCACGCCGCTGACGCGGGAAGAGCGGCGCCAGCTCGTCCGTGAGATCACGGACGACATTCTCGGGTACGGCCCGCTCGAGCCGTTCCTGCGCGATGACAGCGTGACGGAAGTCATGGTCAACGCGTACGACAAGATCTACGTCGAGCGCGCAGGCCGGTTGGAGCGGACGGCGGCGGCATTCGTGGACAACGCGCACCTCCTCCGGATCATCGACAAGATCGTCTCGCAGGTCGGGCGTCGCGTCGACGAGTCGTCGCCGATGGTCGATGCGCGGCTTCCCGACGGCTCGCGTGTGAACGCGATCATTCCGCCGCTCGCGCTGCGCGGCCCGACACTCACGGTTCGGAAGTTCGCCCGTGACCCGTACACGATGAACGACCTGATCGGTTTCGGCACTGTCACCGGCAAGTCGGCGCAGTTCCTCTCCGCCTGCGTGCGCGGCAAGCTCAACGTGCTCATCTCGGGCGGTACCGGCACCGGTAAGACGACGACGCTGAACGCGCTTTCGGCATTCGTCCCGAACGACGAGCGCATCGTGACAATCGAGGACGCGGCTGAGCTTCAGCTTCAGCAGGAGCACGTCATCACGCTCGAGTCGCGCCCGCCGAACATCGAGGGCCAGGGCGAGGTTCGCATTCGCGAGCTCGTCCGGAACGCGCTGCGCATGCGCCCCGATCGCATCATCGTCGGCGAGGTTCGCGGTGCCGAGACCCTCGACATGCTCCAG
>JBGPLW010000022.1:0-15951 GCA_041486645.1 Gaiellaceae bacterium
GCGTCGAACGCGTGCAGCGCCGCCTCCTGCTCCTGGCGGGCGAGCGCGGCGCGGTTGACCGCGTTGACGACGGCGCGCAGCGAGGCCGTGACGATGCTCGATTGGATGCCGACTCCCCATGCCGCGAGCCCGGCGACGTCGATCTCGACATACGCGGCCGCGACCGCGTCCTCGCCGGTGCTCATCGCGTGCTCGTGATAGTCGATCACGCTGATCGGCGAGTCCTGGTGGATGGCGAGCGCGCGCACGAGCGCGGCGATCGGGCCGTTGCCCTCGCCCGTCAGCTCGACGCTCTCCGACCCGATGCGCATGACGGCGCTCAGGCGGTCGCCGGTCTCATCGGCCTCGTGCTTGTACGAGACGAGCTCGAACGGGTCCCGCACACCGAGATAGGTCGCCTGGAAGAGGTCGTGCAGCTCTGCGGCGGAGAGCTCGCCGCCCTCCGCGTCGGTGATCGCCTGCACCCGTTGCGCGAAGTCGACCTGGAGCCCGCGCGGGAGATCCAATCCGTACTCGTTCGCGAGCAGGAACGCGACGCCGCCTTTCCCCGACTGCGAGTTGACGCGGATGATCGCCTCGTAGTTCCGGCCGACGTCCTTCGGGTCGATCGGCAGGTACGGCACGTCCCACACCTCGGACTCCGAGCGCTGCTGCGCGTGCATGCCTTTCTTGATCGCGTCCTGGTGCGAGCCGGAGAAGGCCGTGTACACGAGCTCGCCCACCCACGGATGACGGGGATGCACCGGCAGGCCGTTGCATTCCTCGACGATCCGTCTGGTCTCGTCGAGCTGCGAGAAGTCGAGCCCCGGGTCGACGCCCTGGGTGAGCAGGTTGAGCGCGAGCGTCACGATGTCGACGTTGCCGGTGCGCTCGCCGTTGCCGAACAGCGTTCCCTCGACGCGCTCGCCGCCCGCCATCAGGCCCAGCTCCGCGGTCGCGACGGCGGTGCCGCGGTCGTTGTGCGGATGGATCGACAGGATGCTCGAGTCGCGCTTCGAGAAGTTGCGCGCGAACCATTCGATGCGATCCGCGTACACGTTCGGCGGGAAGTGCTCAACCGTGGTGGGCAGGTTGACGATCATCTTCTCGCGCGGTGTCGGTCCCCACTCGTCGGCGACCGCCTCGCAGATCTCGAGTGCGTACTCGAGCTCGGTGTGATGGAAGCTCTCCGGCGAGTACTCGAACATGATGTCCGCGTCGCTTTCGCGCGCCAGTCGTTTGCACATCTCGGTCCCCCGCACGGCAAGCGTCGTGATGCCTGCCTTGTCGAGGCCGAAGACGACGCGACGCTGCGTCGTCGACGTCGAGTTGTAGAGGTGCACGATCGCCCTCGGCGCACCCTCGAGCGACTCGAACGTCCGCTCGATCAGCTCGGGCCGCGCCTGCGTGAGAACGGCGATCGTCACGCCGTCCGGGATCAGGTCTTCCTCGACGAGCAGCCGCACGAAGTCGAAGTCCGTCTTCGACGCCGCGGGGAAGCCCACTTCGATCTCCTTGAAGCCGAGCGAGAGCAGCAGCTCGAAAAAGCGGCGCTTGCGCGCGGCGTCCATCGGGCTGACGAGCGCCTGGTTGCCGTCGCGCAAATCGGTCGAGCACCAGATCGGTGCACTGCTCAGGACGGTGTTCGGCCAGGTCCTGTCCGGCAGGTGGACGGTCTCGTATGGGCGATATCGGTGATGAGGCATCGGCACGGCGAACGCTCCTTCGGCGACAGACGGCGCACTAATCCAAGGACGGTGGACGGATATGTGCAAGCGCGCTTCCCCTACCGGGGAAGGCCGAGCAGGAGCGCGCCGAGGCCGAGCGTCGATGACTGCTGCGTGCGGGGCGTCGCGTCCATGCCCAAATCGTACGTCATTCCGGGCGCCTACTCGCGACGAAAGCGCACAACGGGTCTCAGCGGGCTGAGGCGTCGGCCGGCTCGTTCGCGGCCATGAAGGCCGATCCGGCCGCTTCACCCGCGACGAAGCTCTTCTCCGCAAGCCAGCCGCCGTCGACGGTCAGTGCGACTCCGTTCACGTACGAGCCGAGATCGCTCGAGAGGTAGAGCGCGGCGTTGGCGACGTCGATCGGCTCGCCGTACCGTCCCTGCGGAACCGTCGTCGCGAGGCTCTGCTCGAACGAGCCGTCGGCGAAGTACGGCTCCGTCAGGGGAGTACGGATCAGCCCGGGGCAGATCGCGTTCACACGGATCCCGTCCGCGGCAAGATCGCGGGCGAGACTCTTCGTCAGACCGACCACTCCGTGCTTCGCCGCCGTGTACGCGGGTCGATGCGAGAGCCCGATGAGGCCGCCCACCGACGCGATGTTGACGATCGAGCCGCCGCCCGTCTCGCGCATCCGGCGCGCGGCGGCCTGACACACGTAGAAGGTGCCGCTGAGGTTCACGGCAAGCACGTTGTCCCACACCTCCGTCGGCAGGGAGTAGACGTCGCCGATCTCTCGGATGCCTGCGCAGTTGACGACGATGTCGATGCGCCCGAGCCTGTCGACGGTCTCGGCGATCGCGCGCTCGACGTCCGCGGGGACGCAGACGTCGCCGTCCTCGCGGTCGAATCCGGCCACCTGCGCGCCCTCCCGCGTGAAGAGCTCGCTGACCTCCTTGCCGATCCCGCTCGCGGACCCGGTGACGAACGCGACGCGGCTCTCCAGCAGCATGGACGCAGTATCGTCTGTCCGTGGACAGCGTGGGAAGTCCGGGGTGGGCCGTCGTCGGTGCGCGCCATGCGGGCATCACCGTCTCCGACCTCGACCGGTCGCTCGAGTTCTACTGCGGCAAGCTCGGCATGGAGCTTCTGTGGCGACGACTCTACGAAGAGCGGGAGATTGCCGAGATCGTCGGTGTCCCCGAGGCGACCGGCTTCGACATCGCCATGCTGAGGGTTCCCGGCAGCGAGCTCGAGGTCGAGCTGCTCGAGTACAAGGGGTGCGAGCGCCGCAACGGGAGCGCGCGACCGTGCGACCCGGGCACCGGCCACTTCGCGGTCTTCGTCGACGACATCGACGGCCTTCACGCCGACCTCGCGTCGCGGGGCGTCAGGTTCCGCTCGGACGGCCCGGTCGAGATGAGCGCCGGCGCGAACCGCGGCGGAAAGAGCCTCTACTCCCTCGACCCGGACGGATACGTGGTCGAGTTTCACGAGCGGGCGCGGTGAGCGCGATCGCGACCGACCGGGTCGCGCAGTACCGGCTCATGCAGCTGATTCGGCGCTTCGAGGATCGCGCTGCTGAGCTCTTCCGCGATGGCGTGATCGTGGGCACCGCGCACAGCTGCGTCGGCCAGGAGGCGATCGCCGTCGGGGCTGCCAGCGCCATGCGCGAGACGGACTACCTCGTCGGCCACCACCGCTCGCACGGTCATCTGATCGCAGCAGGCGCAGACCTCCACCGGATGATGGCCGAGATGTTCGGGAAGCGCAGCGGCTACTGCAAGGGTCTCGGCGGCTCGATGCACATCGCCGACCTGTCGCTCGACATCCTCGGCTGCAACGGCATCGTGGGCGCGGGGATCCCGCACGCCTGCGGCGCCGCTCTCACCGCGCAGCTGCGCGGAACCGAGCAGGTCGCGGTCGCCTTCTTCGGCGACGGCGCCGCCGGCCAGGGCGCGGTGCACGAGGGGATGAACCTCGCGGCGACCTGGAAGCTCCCCGTCGTCTTCATCTGCGAGAACAACCAGTTCGCGCTCTCGGCCGACTGGCGGACGCAGCGCGCCGTCGAAGACATCGCCGACCGCGCCGCCGGCTACGGGATGCCCGGCGAAGTCGTCGACGGCAACGACGTCGCCGCCGTCGAGGAAGCCGTGGCACGAGCCCTCTCGCACGCGCGGGCCGGCCACGGGCCGACGCTGCTCGAGATGAAGACCTTCCGCCGGATGCAGCATTCGATGCGCGCGAACCTTCCCGACGTGCGCGACCCCGCCACGCTCGCAGAGTGGGAGTCGAAGGACCCGCTGCCACGGCTCGCCGACCGGCTTGGGCTCGACGACGGTGCGATCGCCGAGCTGGAGCGGGACGTCGCGGCCGAGGTCGAAGCTGCGATCGAGTCGGCCCTCGCAGACGAGGACGCGAGCCCGGCAGACCTGCTGCCGTCCGTCTTCGGCGCGCACCGCCGTTACCCCGAGCCGCCGGAGCCCGGCGAACGCCCGCTCGGCTTCGTCGCGGCGATTCGCGAGGCGCTCGAGCTCGAGCTCGCCGCCGATTCCGACGTGATCGTCATCGGCGAGGACATCGGCCGGGTCGGCGGACTCTTCCGCGCGACCGAGGGCCTGTACGAGCGGTTCGGCGCCGAACGGATCCGTGACACTCCCTTGACCGAGAGCGGCTTCGTCGGCTGCGGAATCGGCGCGGCGCTGACCGGTCTGCGACCCGTCGTCGAGCTCCAGTTCTCCGACTTCGCCGGGGTCGCCTTCGATCAGATCCTGAACCAGGCCGCGAAGCTGCGATTCATGATGGGCGGCGCACCGAACCTGCCGCTCGTCATCCGCATGGTCTCCGGCGGCGGCGTGAGGCTCGGCGCTCAGCACTCGCAGAGCCTCGAGGCGCTGTTCGCACACATCCCGGGGCTCGTCGTCGCGATGCCGTCCAATCCGTTCGACGCGAAAGGACTGCTCGCGGCCGCGATCCAGGACGACAACCCGGTGATCTTCCTCGAGCAGAAGCTGCTCTTCTTCGACGAGCCGGCGCCAGTGCCGGAAGAGCGCTACGCGATTCCGCTCGGCAAGGCGCGGATCGCGCGACCCGGCACCGACGTGACGGTCGTCGCGCTCGGGGCACTCGTACCGCAGGCGCTTCGAGCCGCCCGCGAGCTCGAGGCGGAGGGGATCAGCGTCGAGGTGCTCGATCCGCGGACGCTCGTCCCGCTCGACATCGAGACGATCGCGGCGTCGGTCGCCAAGACGAGCCGCCTCGTCGTTGCGCACGAGGCGGTGCAGTTCTGCGGCTTCGGCTCCGAGGTCGCTGCGCACGTCGCCGAGCACTGCTTCTGGGACCTCGACGCGCCGATCATGCGAGTCGGCGCAGCTTCGCACCCGATCCCGTATCAGAAGGATCTCGAGCTGGCGACGCTGCCGGGCGCCCCCGAGATCGCGGCGGCGGTGCGCTCGCTCTACGACACGTAGAGACGCTCGACGAGTGCGGCGGAGGCGTCGACCAGCCGGTCGACCTCGCCGCGGTCGACGTTGCAGTTCGTGATCCCGTACGCCCAGCGGTACTCGTCCTGGTCGAGGATCTTGCGCAACGGGATCCCGTCGACCAGGTCGAGGTCCTCGCTCTGGGATAAATAGCCGAGATAGTCGTTCGTGTACGCGGCAGCGATCGTCGTCTCGAACGGGCTGCTCGCCTTGATCCGCGAGCCCGCTTCGTTGAAGAGCTCGAACGAGTTCGAGATGAGCGCGGCATCGCCGAGCGCGATCCCCTGGATCTCCGCGCGGATCGGCGCGTCGGCCCGCTCCACCATGTCGAGATACATCGTGAGGGCGCCCCACATGTACGAGTCGGGGAATTGCTGCGCCGAGGTCATCGTGTGGATCTCCGGCGACCACGTCTCCGGCCATTGCGGATTCGGGCGTTCCTGCCATTCGCTCATCACCGCGCGGATCTCGTCGGCCGAGTACGCGTGCCGGCGTCGGCGGAGCTCGAGCCACTCGCTCGCCGCGGCGACGCGTGCATCTCCGGTAGGCTCGGCTCGCGCATACGCAGTGAGCGCGGCGTCGGCAAGCTGCCGTCCGAGCTCGTCTCGCGCCTCGTACGAGTGACGGCTCGCCTGCCAGTTCCCGAACCACCAGTCGGTGAACGGTGCGACGTCGCCGGCACAGCCCTGGACGAACATCGGCTCGGCGCCGGGAGCACCACGTGCGAACGCGGCGCGCATTGCGCCCGGATACTCCGCGTCCCACTCGCGCGTGATCCCGCCGATCGTGATCGGGTGCGCGGTGAAGTTGATCACAGCCGCGAGCGGCGAGCCGTCTTCGCCGTCGACGCGGATCACGCTGACCGCATCGTCGACGGGCCGCTCGTGGCGCGTGCGGTTGACGCTGAGACCGGGAGCGCGTGTGACCGCCGAGCCGGTCCGCGCGGGCTTCATGTTCTTCCACGCCGCATAGACGGCCCCGGTGACGAGGTCGGGGAGAACGGCGGTGTACCCCTCGAAGCCGGGCGCGTCCTGGAGCCCGGCGACGCCGGAGCCGCGTGCGAGGGAAGGGGCACTGTGGTTGTGGCTCGCATGCACCGAGACCGCATCGGGCGCGATTCCGGTCAGCCCGTGGACGCGCCTCCGCACCTCGTCGGTGAGGTCGCGGCCTGCGAACACGAGATCGAGCGCGACGATCGCCGCCGTGCGCTCCCCGTCGGAGACGACGAGCGCCTGCGCGACGAGCGGCTCGCGGGCGCCTTCGGCGAGGCAGCGGCGCGCGGCCCAGCAGCCGACCTGCAGCCCGAGCGGGGGCGTGATGTCGACGCGTGCGATTCCGGCGGAGAGGCTCAATAGAGCTCCTTCGCGTCGACCTCGCGCGCGATGACGGCGACGTTGTCGCCCTGCGCCGTCGTCGCGATCGCCCGGACGACGAAGACGACGCCGTCGGTGAGCGCCTCGACGACGGCCGGCTCGCGGTCCGGTCGCTCGAGGAAGTGGATCTGACCGACCGGCTGCCCGGCCGAGACGCGGTCACCGAGGTCGACGAACGTCTCCCAGAGGCCGGTCTCCGGCGCGAGCAAGTAGTTGTCGACCTCCGTCGCGCGGCCGATCACCGGCGTCGACTCGCGCTCTTGAACCTCACCCGACAGGACGCCCGTGTGCCGGAGCACGTTGGCGAGGCCGCTCTGCGAGATCCGGTGCGTCGCGGCCGTGACGTGCCCGCCGCCGCCGAGCTCGGTCGAGACCACTGTCTTGCCCTGCCGCTCGGCCTCGCCGACGAGCAGTCCCGTGCCCGCGATGTCGATGTAGACGAAGTGGTAGTCCGTTCCCCAGGCGAGCATCGCGTCGACCATCGTACGGCGCTGGTCGGCGTCGTCGACCCAGTGCATCTCCGACCAGGGCGGACAGAGGCCGCTGCGCCCGCCGCTATGCATGTCGACGACGACGTCGGCCCGTGGAAAGAGAAAGCGCGTGAAGAAGTCGGCGAGCTGCTCGTCGGGCGAGCCGTCGGGCGAGCCGGGGAAGGAGCGGTTGAAGTTCGCGCCGCTCGGCCAGAGCCGCGTGTATGCGCGCGAGGCGTCGGGCGACGCGCACGGCACGACGATCAGTTGCCCCGTCACCTCGCCGGGCTGCGTCTCGCGCGCGAGCCGGAGCGCCGCGATCTGCCCCTCGGGCTCGTCGCCGTGGACGCCGCCGATCACGAGCGCGGTCGGCCCGTCGCCGCTTCTGATCGAGACGATCGGGATGTAGAGGTGCGACCAGCCGCTCGTGTTGTTCGAGCGCGGCAGCTCGAGCCTGCCCACGTGCTTGCCCGGCGCATCCAGGTCGATCGAGCAGTGGACCGGTGAATCTGTCACGTCGCTTTGCGATTGTAGACAATCGGCGTATAGTTGACAATCAGCGTCCGGCGATCGCAGGAGCTCGTTTGAAGATCACCCATGTCGAGGCAATCATCCTGCGCCAGCCGGTGCTGGACGACGGGATCGCGGACGGCAGCCAGGACGATCTGGTCATCAAGGTGCACACGGACGAGGGCATCGTCGGGATCGGCGAGGTCGACTCGGCGCCGGAGGCCGTGCACGCGCTCGTCACGGCGCCCGGCTCGCACGCGATCGCGAACTCGTTCCACAACCTCCTCGTGGGGGAGGATCCGACCGACGTCGAGCGCCTCTGGCAGAAGATGTATCGCGGCATGAACTACATCGGCCGGCGCGGGATCGCGCTCCACGCGCTCAGCGGCATCGACATTGCGCTCTGGGACATCAAGGGCAAGGTCGCGGGGAAGCCGATCAGCGAGCTGCTCGGCGGCGCGATTCGCGACAAGGTGCGCGCCTATGCCTCGATGCTCATGCCCGACACGACCGAGGAGACGGCGGCGCGCGTCCGCGCGCTCCGCGACGAGGGCTTCACCGCGGTCAAGCTGGGGTGGGGCCCGCTCGGCAAAGACCCGGCGCACGACGTGCGTCTCGCCGCCGCCGCGAAGGAGGCCGCCGGCGTCGGCGACATCCTGATCGATGCAGGGCTCGGCTACGTGGCGGACGCGAAGACCGCGATCGGCGTGGCGCGCGAGCTCGAGCAGCTCGGCGTCTACTGGCTCGAGGAGCCGTTCGAGCCCGACGAGTACGAGGCCTACGCCGAGCTCGCCGACGCGGTCGACATTCGCGTCGCAGCCGGGGAGCAGGACACGACGGTGTGGGGCTTCCGCGAGCTGATCGAGCGCGGGCACGTCGATCTCGTCCAGCCCGACGTGACCCGCTGCGGCGGGATCACCGAGCTGATGCGCATCGCGGCGTTCGCGCGCGAGCGCGGCGTCGAGACCGTGCCGCACGCCTGGAAGAGCGGCATCATCAAGGCTGCGTCGCTCCACGTGAACGCCGTTCTGCCGGACGGGACGTTCCAGGAGTACTGCGTTGCCGACACGCCGATCAATCAGACTCTCGTGCGAGAGCGCATGCCGGTCGACGCGAACGGGTTCGTCGCTGTGCCGACCGGGCCGGGCCTCGGCATCGAGCTCGACGAGGACGTCCTCGAGCGCTACCGCGTCTCCTAGGAGGAACCGACGATGGCAGTCACACCGAAATCCGATCTCGCCGCCCGCGCGGCGGCCGTCATCCCGGGCGGCGTCAACAGCGGCCAGCGCCGCGTGCCCGGCCTCGAGGAGCTCGTGATCGCGGCGACGAGCGGCTCGACGTTCACCGACGGCGACGGGAACACGTACACCGACTACCACGCCGCCTTCGGGCCGCCGCTGCTCGGCCACAACGACCCTGACGTCGACGGCGCCGTCGCCGCGGCGGCCCGCACGGTCGGGCTGATGGGAGTCGGCGTCACGGAGATCGAGGTCGAGCTCGCCGAGCGGATCGTCGAGCACGTGCCGTCGGTCGAACGGGTGCTGCTGACCGAGACCGGCAGCGAGGCGACGTTCCACGCGCTTCGCGTCGCGCGGACGGCGACCGGCCGCAGGCACGTGATCAAGTTCCAGGGCTGCTACCACGGCTGGCACGACTCCGTTGCGATGAATGTGATCTCGCTGCCGGAGAACGTCGGCAAGCGAGACCCGCTCTCGCAGGGTGTGCTCCCCGAGGTCACCGACGCGACGATCGTCTGCCGCTTCAACGACGCGGCCGAGGTCGAACAGGCGCTCGTCGACCACGACGTCGCGGCGATCATCCTCGAGCCGATCCCGCACAACATCGGCTGTGTCCTGCCGAAGCCGGGCTTTCTCGAGAAGCTGCGCGTCCTGTGCGACAAGCACGGCACCGTCCTCATCTTCGACGAGGTGATCACGGGGTGGCGCCACGCTCTCGGCGGCTACCAGTCGATCGCCGGCGTCACGCCCGACCTGACGGCGATGGGCAAGGCGATGGGCAACGGCTGGCCCGTCTCCGCGCTCGGAGGCAAGGCCGAGCTGATGGATCTCTTCTCGACGACGCCCGGCCGGCCCGCCTTCTTCGCCGGCACGTTCAACGGGCATCCGCCGACGTCGGCGGCTGCGCTCGCGACGATCGACAAGCTCCAGCGCGAGCCGGTGCACGAGCACGTCTTCCGGCTCGGTGAGCGGACGCGACAAGGGCTCACGGAACTGTACGCGCGGCTCGGTGTGCCGGTCGTCGTCGCCGGCTTCGGCTCCGTCTTCGTCACGTACTTCCTCGACGGGCCGGTCGAGAGCTACGACGACCTGCTCGCGAACGACGTCGAGATGTTCACTGGCTACCGGCGCGAGCTGATGAAGCACGGCATCTTCGAGCTGCCGCTGAACCTGAAGCGGAGCCACTTCTCGTACGCACATACCGACGAGGACGTCGACCGGCTGCTCGAGGGCACGGAAGCCGCCGTGTCCGCGGTACTGGCGGCACGCGCGTGAGGAGCCTGTCTCACAATGACGACTGAGTCGCCCCGCCGCGCCGGCCGGCACGAGGCCGCGTCCTCGGTCGCCCCGATAGTCCCACTATCGGGGCTCCCTGCGTCCTTGCCTCGCACTCGGCCGCCGCACCGGGATCGACGAGCTTCATTGTGAGACAGGCTCCCGACCCGGCCGTCTCCTGCACGATCGACCTCACGGCGCCCGGCAAGCAGATCGGGCGCCTCCAGTACCCCAAGATCACGAACACCGGCGGCTGGGCCTTCAGCTTCGTCCCGATCGCGACGATCGCGCGCGGCAACGGCCCCACAGTGCTCGTCTCGGGCGGCAACCACGGCGACGAGTACGAGGGGCAGGTCGCGGCGATGCGCCTCGTCCAGGAGATCGACCCGGCTCAGGTGAGCGGCCGAATCATCGTCATCCCGGTGATCTCCAAGGACGCCTCGAAGGCGAACACGCGCATGTGGCCCTCCGGCGCGAACTTCAACCGCTCGTTCCCCGGCAGGCCCGACGGCCCAGCGAACGAGCAGCTCGCCGACTACTTCACACGCGTGCTCTTTCCGATGTCGGACGTCGTGATCGACATGCACTCCGGGGGCCGGACGGCGTGGTTCCTCCCGTGCTCGCACATGCACGTCGTCGACGACCCGGTCCAGCGCAAGGCGATGCTCGAGGCGATGCAGGCCTGGAACTCCGAGATCCACTTCCTCTACGTCGACGTGAACGGGAGCGGGCTGCTGCCGGTCGAGGCGGAGAACCAGGGGAAGCTCGTCGTCACCACCGAGCTCGGCGGCGGCGGCCGCGTGCCGGCGCCCGTGCACGATCTCGCCTGGAGCGGGCTGACGAACGTGCTGCGCCACGTCGGCGTGCTCGCGGGCGAGGTCGTCCGGCGCGACACGCCTGCGCCGATCCTCGACGGGCGTGACCAGCGCAACTACGTGATCGTCGAGGAGGACGGCATCTTCGAAGGGCTGCTCGAGCCGGGCGCGGCAGTGCAGGCTGGCGACCCGGTTGCGCGGCTCTGGTTCCCGGATCAGCTCGACCGTGAGCCGGCAGTGCTGCGCGCGCCGCTCGACGGCGTGCTCGCGTGCATCCGCTCGATCCCGGCGGCCGAGGCCGGCGACATGGCGTTCGCGCTTGGACAGCCGATCGAGGCCTCCGCGCTGCTGTGAGCACGGCGCTCGCGCAGAAGACCTTCGCGAGCGTCCGCAAGCACCGCAACTACCGTCTCTACTTCGGCGGCCAGGCAGTCTCATTCACGGGCACATGGGTGCAGCAGATCGCTGCCTCGTGGCTCGTGCTGCAGCTGACCCATTCCCCCGTTGCCGTCGGCGCGCTTGCACTGACGCAGCTCTTGCCCGTGACGGTGTTCGGCCTCTTCGTCGGCACGATCCTCGACCGCCGCGACGTGCGCCGCGTCGCGCTCGTGACCGAGTCGTCGGCACTCGTGATCGCTGCGGTGCTCGCGATCCTGACCCTCACCGGCGTGGTCGCGGTCTGGGAGATCTACGCGCTCGCGCTCGGGCAGGGCGTCGCCCAGTCGGTCGGCGGACCCGCGCGGCACGCCCTCGTCTTCCAGATGGTCGGGCCTCGCGACCTCGCGAACGCGGTCGCGCTCAACTCGAGCCTCGGAACACTCGCCCGCATTCTCGGTCCGGCGATCGGCGGCGTGATCGTCGCCTTCGCAGGAGCCGGCGTTGCGTTCTCCGTCAACTCTGCGAGCTTCCTGGCCGAGCTGCTCGCGCTCCTCGCGCTCGACGTCTCGAAGCTGCACAGGCCGATCCGCGACCACGGCGCGACCGTGGTCGGCGGCGCACTCGCCGCGCTCCGCTTCGTCACGCACTCGGCGCGCGCCGGTGTCGCGTTCTTCGGCGTGCTCGTGCTCTCGACGTTCTGCTTCAACTTCAACGTCCTGCTGCCGCTCGTCGCCGACAGGACCCTGCACGCGGGGGCGCAGACGTTCGGTCTCATCGCGGCGATCTTCGGTGCGGGCGCGCTCTGCGGTGCGGTGACGAATGCCGTGCGCGGGCAGGCGAGTCTGCGCCTCTTGCTGATCGGTGCCGCCGGCTACGGCGTCTTCGAGCTCGTGCTGGCGCCGCAGCGATCGCTCGTGCCGGTGTGCCTCTGCCTGTTCCTGATCGGCTGCTTCTACACACTCTGGGGGACGAACGCCCTCTCGGCGATCCAGCTCGAGGCGCCGGAGCAGCTGCGGGGCCGCGCGGCGAGTCTCTACTTCTTCGCGTTTCTCGGCGGGGCGCCGCTCGGCGGTCTCTTCGCCGGCTGGTTGACGTCCGAGGGCGGCACGGAGCTCGCGTTCTACGTCGCCGGCTCGATCGCCGTGCTGACCGCCGCGCTCGGGATCGCGCGGCTCGCCGCGACGACGTCCTCGTCGCTGATCAGCCGGTGAGTGACGAACCGCGTGCGTCCCTCGAACTCCATCGCGAGCACACCGGCCGCGGCGAGCCGCTCGAGCGCGCCGGCGCCGAGGTCGGCGTAGACGATGTTCGTCTCCGGCTCGGCGGCGCCGATCAGCCGCGCGAGCTCCTTCGCCCGCACGTGATCCTCGGCGAGGCGGCCGATCAGGTCGAGGGCCACGAGGCCTGCCGCTGCGAAGATGCCCGCCTTGTGCATCGTCGCGCCGCCGAGGCGCTTCAAGTGCACGCGCGCGGCCGCGATCGTCTCCGTGCTGCCGGCGAGAATCGTGCCCGCCGGAGCGCACAGGCCCTTGTTGAGGCTGAGCGCGACGGTGTCGACCGGCGCCGCGAGCTCGGCGAGCGAGACGCCGAGCGCGACCGCCGCATTGGCGAGCCGTGCACCGTCCAGATGCGACCGAGGGGCGCGCGCCGCAAGCTCCGCGGTCTGCGCCGGCGTCAGGACGGTGCCGCCGTGACGCGTGTGCGTGTTCTCGATGCAGATCACGTCGGCGGGATCGCCGATCTCGAGCCGTGCGACCTCCTCGAGCCAGTCGCCCTCGTTCACGAGGATGTGTGCAGACGGATCGATCGCGACCCGGTCTCCGGGCTTCGTGAGCGTGAGCAGCGCGACGAGGTTCGCGAGTGAACACGTCGGCACGAGCACCGCGGCCTCCTTGCCGAGGAGCGCCGCGCCGCGGCGCTCGAGCTCGTTGACGTTCTCGTCCTCGCCGTAGGTCGCCCACCCGAGCCGCGCCGAGCGCATCGCCTCCCACATCGCGTCCGTCGGAGCGGCGCAGATGTCGGAGCGCAGGTCGATCATCGCCGGGGCAGGTGCTTCCCGGGCATGGCGCCCGTGTGCTCGCCCTCGGCGACGACCGGTGTGCCGTTGACGATCACGTGGTCGACGCCGCGCACGTAGTTCACCGGGTCGTCGAGCGTGGAGCCGTCTTCGAGCCGGTCGAGATCGAGCACGACGATGTCTGCCGCGCGTCCGGCCTCGAGCCGGCCGCGGTCGCGCAGGCCGAAGTGCTCGGCCGGCATCGCGGTCATCTTCCGGATCGCCTCCTCGAGCGAGAGCGAGTGCAGCTCGCCCACGTGCCGGGTCAGATAGTGGACGTGCCCGGCGAAGCAGACCGGATGCGCGGTGACGGCCGCGAGCCGGCTGTCGACCTCGCTCGTGAAGCCGTCGACGCCGAGCGAGATCAACGGGTGCGTAATCATCTCGGTCAGGTGCTCGTCGGTGAAGAGCTCGCCGATGAGCAGGATGCTCTCGAGCGCGGGGCCCGCCGCCGCGAGGATGTCGAAGTACGCATCCCACTGGTCCTTGCCCATGAGCCGCGCGATCTCGTTGAAGTCCTTCCCTTCGAGCTCCGGGTACTGCGGGCTCGACTGCAGGCGGGCGCGCTGCCACTCGCCACGGTGGATGAAGCGCCAGTACCGGTCGCAATCGTGTCGCAGCCGCTCGCGCGCGCTTTCGTCACGTAAGCGTGCGCAGGTCTTCTCCCAGCCTCCGTCCATCGCCCACTGCGGCAGGATCCCGGCCATCTGGCCGAGACCGTCCTTGAACGGCGTCGTGTCGGCGAGGACGTCGATTCCCTCCACCTCGCGGGCCGTCTGCATCGTGTCGACGGCGCGCTGCCACGCGCCCGGTGCGGCGCCGGTCCGGTTGCGGACGTTCAGGTGCGAGATCTCCCCGTGCGTCCCGCCCTCGCGGACGATCGTCAGGAACTCCTCGATCGACTCCTGGAGCTGAGAGTCACGGTTCCGGATGTGGCTCGTGTAGTAGCCGTCGTACTCGCCGACGACCTTGTTCAGCCGCACGAGCTCGTCGGTGGGCGCCATGCGTCCGGGATTGAACTCGAGGCCCGTCGAGAGGCCGAGCGCGCCCGCGTGCATCGCCTCGCGCACGAAGTCCTCCATCGCGCGCAGCTCCGGCTCGGTCGCCAGCGGGCTGAAGACTCCGGCTGCGTAGCGGACGGTGTTGTGGCCGACGAACCAGGCGAGGTTCTGCGAGTGGCCGTGGCGCGAGAGCCACGAGAGATGGTCTGCGAAGCTCGCCCACTCGACCGGCCCGTCGTACGCGAAGGTGCGCATCCGGCCTTCGATGAAGTGCCGCGACGCGTCGGTGACGGGCGCGTACGTCCAGCCGCAGTTGCCGACGACCTCGGTCGTCACTCCCTGGCGAATCGTGCTCTCGGCCTTCGGGTTCGCGAGGATCGACCAGTCGCTGTGGCTGTGCGGGTCGACGAAGCCGGGGCAGACGACGCGGCCCGCCGCCTCGATGATGCGGTCGGCCCGGCTGCCGTTCACGGGGCCGACGTGCGTGATCCGGCCGTCCTCGATCGCGACGTCGCCGCGGAACGGCGGGCGGCCGCTGCCGTCCACGACCCAGCCGTCGCGAATCAAGAGATCAGGAGCCTGTCTCATGATGAGACTCGTCGATCCTGGTGCGATGGGCGAGTGCGAGGCAAGGACACAGGGAGCTCCGATAGTGGGGCTATCGGGGCTCCCGAGGACGCGGCCACGCGCCGCCCAGCGCGGCAGGGCGACTCAGTTCTCATCGTGAGACAGGCTCCATCCATTACTTCTTGGTGGCGACGTCGCCGATGCCGCCGCCGATGCGCGGGTCGAGCACGTCGCGCAGGCCGTCGCCGAGGAAGTTGAAGCCGAGGACGACGATCATGATCGCAAGCCCCGGGAAGATCGACATCCAGATGCTCTGGTCGATGTAGGAACGCGCCGTCGAGAGCATGTTGCCCCACGCGGCCTCGGGCGGCTGGGTGCCGAGCCCGAGGAACGACAGCGTCGCCTCGCTGAGGATCGCCGTCGAGAAGTAGACCGTCGTCAGCACGATCAGCGGTGCGACGATGTTCGGAATCAGGTGGCGGGCCATGATCCGCAAGCCACCGCCGCCGAGCGCGCGAGCCGACTCGATGAAGGGGAAGCCCATCACCTCGAGCACCGCGGCGCGCACGACGCGTGCGAACGCGGGCACGATGATGATCCCGATCGCGATCATCGCGTTCCGCCGCGTCGCGCCGAGGAGCCCGGCGATGACGATCGCGAGCACGATCCCCGGGAACGCGAACATGATGTCGACGACGCGCATGAGCAGCAGATCGACGATCCCGCCCCGGTAGCCGGCAATCAGGCCGATCAGCGTGCCGGCGACGAGCGCGATCGAAATCGCGACGACACCCACCTGGAGCGATACCTGGGCGCCGTGGATGACGCGCGCGAGCGTGTCGCGGCCGAGGTCGTCGGTTCCGAACGGATGCGCGCGGCTCGGCCCGAGCAGCCGGTCGGCGTCCGGTGCGTTCGGATCCGTGCTCCAGATGAAGCGGCCGA
Organism: Gaiellaceae bacterium; assembly: GCA_041486645.1. GTDB lineage: Bacteria > Actinomycetota > Thermoleophilia > Gaiellales > Gaiellaceae > Palsa-739. Next base: position 15,754 of record JBGPLW010000022.1, read on the forward strand.
AGAGGGCGGTCAGGATGCAAAAGCCCACGATCGCCGCGCCGACGATGCCGATCGGGTTGCGCCAGCGAGCGGAGATCAGCCGCCGGCGCGGCAGCGCCTCCCAGGCGGGCGTTGCGGTCACCGAGCTCATGTGACGCTGATCCTCGGGTCGAGCAGGCCGTAGAGCAAATCGACGACGACGTTTGCGACGACGAAGAC
>JBGPLW010000023.1:0-15578 GCA_041486645.1 Gaiellaceae bacterium
ACCGCCGACGGCGTGTTCTCCGGAGACGCCGCCGGTAAGGGTGAAACGGTGGGGTAAGAGCCCACCAGCGTCGTGGCGACACGGCGGCTCGCCAAACCCCGTCCGGTGCAAGGCGAACAGGTTCCGTTGAGGCGGCCCGCCGAGGAACCGGGTAGCTGCACAGATGGATGGTCACCCTCGACAGGATCCGGCTTACAGGCCTGCTACCGAAGAGCCCCGCGCAAGCGGGGCTCTTCCATTCGCGGGGTGGCCGCGAGACAGCTAGGTGAAGACGATCTGCCCCCCGGCGGCGCGCTCGTAGAACTGGCCGACGGAGATGATGTCGCGCACCTGCGGAATGAAGTCGTCCATCGTCAGTCCGAACATCTCGACCGACGCCTTGCATGCGTACAGGCCTGCGCCCGAGTCCGCGAGCAACTCCATGAACTCATGGATCGGCGGAATGTCGAGCTTCTCCATCTGCCGCTGCATCATCTTCGTTGCGATCGCAGAGAAGCCCGGCAGCGCGCCGAGCAGTGTCGGCATGTGCATGCCCGGGTTCCCGACCGTCGCGACCTTGATGTGCCTGTTGCGGTCGCGCCGAATTGCGTCGATGCCGAAGAACGTGAAGAACAGATCGGCCTCGATGCCTTCCATGCGCGCCCCGTTCGCCATGATCAGGCCGGGATAGATGCCCTCGAGCGAGCCCTTCGACACGACGATCGACACCTTCTCGATCGTCGGCCGTTCGGTCGTGGTCTTTGTGATCGGCTGCTCCAGCAGCTCGGTCATCGTGGTGCCTCCTTCTAGATGCAGCCCTTGGGCTTGGGAATGCCGCCGATCTTGGCGGCGAGCTTTGCCGGGCCCTTCGGGAAGAGCTCGTACAGCTCCTTGATCGGGACGCCGGACTCCTTGCCGAGCGAACGGATCGTCGGAGCGACGCCGGTTGCGAGGTAGCGCTCGCGCATGAACTTGACGACGAGCCAATGCCGGTCGGTCAGGTTCGGAACGCCGTTCTCTGCCGCGATCGCGGCGGCGATCTGCTCGTTCCACTGCTCCGGTTTCGTCATGAAGCCTTCGGGATCGACGTCGACCGGGGCATCGGCGATGAGTGTCATGGTCATCTCGTTCTCCTCTTCTAGGCGTGGGTGAGCACGCGCTTCTTGCCGGCGGTCGGCATTTCCGGGCCGATGCCGGGGATCTCCCGGCCGGGGAGCAGCGCGTGCCAATAGACCCACTGGAACATCAGCTTGCCGAGGTGGTTGAGCCGCGACTCGCGCAGCAACGGCAACCCGAACGCGGTCGGGAAGTGCCCCGGCAGCGGCTCGGTGTCGTAGTTGAAGTCGATGAGCAGAGCCCGGTGGAAGCCGGTCTCGATGAAGCAGTTGGCGTGCCCGTCGTATCCCGCATCGAGCTCCTTGCCGCCGAGGTAGCGCACGATGTTCTCGACCAGTACTTCGCCTTCGAAGTGCGTGACCGAGCCGGCCTTCGACGTGGGCAAGTCTGTGGCATCGCCGAGCGCGAACACGTTCGGCTTCACGGTCGTCTGCAGGGTGCGCTTGTCGGTCGGGACGAACCCGAGCGCGTCGGCGAGCCCGGGCGAGCGCTCGAGGTACGCGGCGCCGCCGTGGAGCGGGATGGTCACGAGGAGGTCGAAGTCGAGCTCGCGTCCGTCGTAGGAGTTGAGCTTGCCGCCGATGCCGTCGATCTCGCCCGCGTTGAACTCGGTCACGAGCTCGACGTCCTTCTCGGCCAGTAGCCCGGCGAGGCGTTCGGACGCGACGGGCTTCGTGAACGCGCCGTCGAGCGGGGTCGAGTAGACGAGCTCCACCTTCTCGCGGATACCGCGCTCGCGCAGATACCAGTCCGCGAGGAACGCGAACTCGAGTGGCGCGACGGGACACTTGATCGGCATGTCGACGAGGTTCACGACGAGGCGGCCGCCGTCGAAGTGCTCGAGCGCGTTATGCAGCGCCGCCGCGCCCTCGGGGTTGTAGAACGTGAACACGCGTTCGTTCCAGCCGGGGCCGGTCATGCCTTCGGTCTCCTCGGGCTGCAGACGCACGCCGCTCGCGACGACGAGCACGTCGTACGGAATCACGCTGCGGTCGTCGAGCAGGACCTCGTTGCGGTCGACCCAGACTTCCGCAATCTCGTTCTCGTGGAACACGATGCCGTTGTGCAGCTGCCGCCGCCGCGGTCGCACGATCTCGTCGATCGTCGCGAGGCCGAAGGGGACGAAGAGCAAACCGGGCTGGTAGACGTGGCGGTCGTCGCGATCGACGACGTGGATCTCCGCCTCGTCGGCGCCAAAGTGTCGGCGCAACCGGTTCGCGGCGATCGTCCCGCCCGTGCCGCCGCCAAGGATCACAATCTGCTTCCTCGTTACCATCTCGAACCTCCTCGGGATCACTCCTAGATTCGCTCCCGGCCGGCTCGCGCGCCATCGGGGGGTCCCCGGAACGGTCTGCGGACAACTACGCGCCTGAGTAGTTGTCCGAAAGCGAGATCAGCGCGGCGCCGGATGTCGCGCAGCCTGCGCCGCGAGGATCAGCGCGCAAAAGGAGGCAACAATGAACCGCAAGGTCCTATGGGCGGTCCTGGTCATCGGGGCTGCGCTCGTGATCGCGCCGCTCGCGCTGTCGCTGCCGAGCAAGTCCGCGGCCGGCCAGCGGATGCTGAACGGCTTCCAGCCGATCATGCAGCCGGATCAGGTCAAGACGACCGCGTACTACTACAACTCGGTGTTCGTGCCGCTCGGCACGGTCACACCGATGCTGAGCGCTGCGAACGTCGCGAAGTTCCAGGGCTACCTCAAGGGCTTCGCCGGGATGCAGACCGACGCGGCCAAGCTGGTGCCGATGCTTGCGCAGGCGATGCACATGACGCCTGCTCAGGTCCAGGCGCTGATGAGCAAGCAGTTGCCGTCGATGGCGGGAATGCTCACGAACCTGCCGACGATGCAGCGCGACTTCGGCGGCCTGCTCGGAACGATGCAGGGGAACGTCGGCATCTTCGCGCAAGTCCCGGCGGGGCTGAAGCACTACAAGCCACTCGTGACGACGATGCAGGCGAACGTCAACAACTACAAGCAGGTCAACAGCCTGCCGGACTTCCGGCTGTTCTCGGTCTTCTTCATCGTGCCGGGTGTCCTGTTGATCCTGCTCTCCGGTGTCGGCCTGTTCGGCCAGGAGGTGGGCTCGAGGATCACGTTCCATCACGGCGCGCGGGCCACGCACGCGTAGGCGAGACTCGTCCCTGCGATCGAAGAGCCCCGCGCCCGCGGGGCTCTTCCATTCAGTGCGCGTGGCGGCGTTGGGGCGGGCGCTAGATGGTGCGGTAGGAAAGGTCGACGCGACCGCCCGATTCTCCGCTCCGCACGATCGCGTCGCAGATCTCGGCGGCGCGATACCCGTCCTCGAAGGTCGCCCCATACGGTGCCACGTCTCCGTCGGTCGCAATGGCGCGCAGCATGTGGTGGAGCTCGTGCACGAAGGTCTCGCCCCAGCCGACGATGTGTCCCGGCGGCCACCAGTACTCCCAGAAGGGATGGTCTGCTTCGGAGACGAGCACCGTCTTGAAGCCGCGCGCGCGGTCGCCGTCGGCACGGAAGACCTGAAGCTCGTTCAGGCGTTCCATATCGAACGCCAACGAGCCCTTCGACCCGTTGATCTCCCACTGGAGCGCATTGCGACGGCCGAGCGCAAAGCGGGTCGCCTCGACCGTCCCGACTGCGCCGCTCGCGAACTCGACCGCGGCCTCGACCGCGTCGTCGACCGCGCGGCCCGCGAGGAACGTCTTGGCGAAACCGGAGACCCTGACGATCTCGCCGGCAAGGAAGCGCGCAAGATCGACGACGTGAGACCCGAGATCTCCGAGTGCTCCCGACCCCGCCTCGTCGGCATGGAAGCGCCAGGTGTCGAGCGAGGGATCGTCGCCCCAGTCCTGAAGATACCGGCCCCGGAAGTGGCGGATCTCGCCCAGCTCGCCCGCCTCGATCATCTCGCGCGCGAGACGGACGGCCGGGACGAAGCGGTAGTTGAACGCGCAGAGATGCTTCACGCCCGTCGCCGCCACGCGCCGCCAGATCTCGTAGCTCTCGTCCGCGTCTCGGCCGAGCGGCTTTTCGCAGACCACGTGCTTGCCCGCCTCCGCGGCTGCAATCGTCGGCTCGGCATGAAGCGAGTTCGGGCCGAGGTTGTCGAAGAGCTCGATGCGCTCGTCGGCGACGAGGTCACGCCAGTCACTCGTCGCATAGTCGTACCCGTAGCGCGCCGCAGCTTCGCCGACCGCCTCTTCGTTGCGTCCTGCTATCCCGACGAGGTGCGGCACGAGCGGCGGCGGCCACGTCATGTACGAGATCTTCCGAAATGCGTTCGAGTGCGCCTTTCCCATGAACGCGTAGCCGAGTACGCCAACGCCGATCTCGCTCATTGGGCGATAGTACGCGCTGGCCGGCGAATCGCGAAAGGAGCGCAGACGTGGCGGATGCAGTGAAGTGGGGGATCGTCTCGACGGCGGACATCAACCGGAAGGTCATCCCCGGCGCGAACGCGTCACCGAAGGTCGACCTCGTTGCGGTCGCGAGCCGCACGCAGGAGCGCGCCGACGCATACGCGCGGGAGTGGGGAATCGAGCGCGCCTACGGCTCGTACGACGCCCTGCTCGCCGACCCCGAGATCGAGGCGGTCTACATCTCCCTGCCGAACACGCAGCACTGCGAATGGTCGATCCGTGCGGTCGAGGCGGGCAAGCACGTCTTGTGCGAGAAGCCGCTCTCGCGGCACCTCGACGAGGTGGAGGCCGCCTTCGACGCGGCCGGGCGCGCCGGTCGCCTCCTGAGCGAGGCGTTCATGTACCGGCACAACAGCCAGACGAAGCGGTTGAAGGAGCTCGTCGACGGCGGCGCGATCGGGGAGCTCCGACTCATCCGCTCCGCGTTCAGCTACGGCCTCTACGACGAGGACAACATCAGGCTTCGCACCGACGTCGAGGGAGGCGCGCTTATGGACGTCGGCTGTTACAACGTCAGCGGCTCGCGCCTCCTCGGCGGCGAGCCGGAGCGGGTCTTCGGCGAGGCATGGTTCGGCCCGTCGAGCACTGACTGGGTCTTCGCGGGCACGCTCCGGTTCCCGAACGACGTGCTCGCGACGTTCGACTGTGCAACCGCGCTTGCCGAGCGCGACGAGCTCGAGGCGATCGGGAGCGAGGGGTCGCTCTTTCTCGACGACCCGTGGCACTGCGCGAACCCGGTGATCGAGCTGCGCCGCGCAGACGGCGTCGAGCGGATCGAGCTCGAACATGAGGACTCGTACCGCCTCGAGCTCGAGAATCTGAGCGACGCGATCCGGGGCGAGGCCGAGCTCCTGCTAGCGCGCGACGATGCGATCGGGCAAGCAACGGCACTCGAGGCGCTGCACGAGTCGGCGACGAGAGGCGCGCCGGTCGACCTCTAGCCGGAGCGCTCGATCGCAGCCAGAGCGAGCCTCTCATCGGTCTCGCCCGGAAGCCCGCTCACGCCGACGGCCCCGACGCGGCGGCCGCCTTCGAAGACGGCGACACCGCCGAGGAAGAACGTGAAGAACGGGTCGAAGCTCGCGCGCTCGACGGCGTCCTCCCGCACCTTCTCCGCGAGCTCGCGCGTCGTGCGGGCGTCGCTCCGCGCCGCTGTGTAAGCCTTGCGCTGGGCGTTGAGCCGCGTATCGGGAGCGGCGCCGTCCATCGTGGCCGCTGCCACGAGCTCCCCGTGTGCGTCCGCCACGAAGACCGAGATGGGCGCGGGGGCAGAGGAGACGACGTCCTGCACGATCGCGAGCGCGCGTTTCAGCTCCATGCAGGCCATCTTCGCGCACTCGTAATGCGCGTGCATCCCCACTAGCATCACGTGGGCGATGGGCGTGCACGCCGTTCCTGCGCCGTCCGGCGGACTGACGCTCACGATTCGCGGCCGCACGTACCCGGTGCTGCTGCCGAAGCTCGCCGACCCACGGCTCCATCTGGCAGCGACGATCACGTCGCTGCAGGTGATCGGGCAGGTCGGCTTCCACTTCAGGCTCTCGATCGCGCAGATCCTCGTCGCGCTTGCGACCAGCGCGGTGCTCGAGGTCGCGATCGCCGTCCGGCAGCAGCACGTCCTGCTCTGGCCCGCGAGCGCCCTCCTCACCGGCAACGGCGTCGCGTTCGTCCTCCGCGTGCCGGGGACGCAGCACGGCGACTGGTGGAGCCTGCGCGGCTGGTGGATCTTTGCCGGAACCGCAGCGGTCGCGCTCGTCTCGAAGCACGCGCTCAAGTGGCGCGGCGCGCACATCTTCAACCCGTCGAACATCGGCCTCGTCGTCTGCTTCCTCGCGCTCGGCCGACTTCGCGCCGACCCGCTCGACTTCTGGTGGGGGCCCATGTCGGCATGGCTCGTCCTCGCACTCGTCGTCATCGTCCTCGGCGCGTTCGCGATCCTGCAGCGGCTGCGGCTGCTTGCGCTCGCCGTCACGTTCTGGGTCTCGTTCGCGGCCGGGACCGGCGTCCTCGCTCTCGCGGGCCATTCGATGACGGCCCGCTGGCACCTCGGCCCGATCGCCGGCTTCCATCTCTGGTCGGTCCTCGTCACCTCGCCCGAAGTACTCGTGTTCCTCTTCTTCATGATCACCGACCCGAAGACCGCGCCTCGCGGTGTGCGCGCGCGGCTCGCGTACGCCGCCGCGCTCGGACTGCTCGCGACGCTCCTGATCGCTCCGACGCAGACGGAGTTCGCTGCGAAGGTCTCGCTCCTCGGCGCTCTCGCAGTCGTCTGTCTCGCGTTGCCCGTGTTGCGGTCGGTGCCCATCGCGCCACGGCGGTTGCTTCCCGCGCTGCCGGTCGCGCTCGCCGCCTGGGCGCTCGCGCTCGTCGTCGTCGGCGGGTCTCCCTCGCACGCCGCCGCCCGTCCGCTCGCGCACGGTCACGTTGCCGGCGTCACGATCCTCCCCTCGCGCGGTGTCGAGACGCCGCGCGACACCGCGACGGCTCAGGTCATCGCTCGGGACCTCCTTGCGGCTGTCCCCGCCGCGAGCGGCGGGGGGCTCCGCATCTGGCTCGAGGCCGGCACCGACCAGGGCCCTCCGACCGCCGTCGCGCAGTTCGCGGGCCGCTCGTATCGCCTGCACTCGACGGCCACCGGGCAGTGGGCGCTCGCCTCGGGGACGCGGCCGCAGTCCGCCGCGCCCGTGCCGAGCGTCGCGACCCCCGAACGCCTGACCAACGTCGCGCCGGCGATCGGCCTCGACTTCCGGCAGGGCTCGTTCCGGTACGGCATGTCGAACGAGGCGAAGGCGATGATGGGCGGAGGCGTCTGCTGGCTCGACTACAACAACGACGGCTGGCTCGACCTCTTCGCGGTCAACTCCTACTCGAGCTCCGACACGGCCAGGTGGGAAGCACACGGAGGCCTCCCGCGCGCGGCGCTCTACGAGAACCTGCGCGGACGGTTCCGCGCCGTGAGCGCAGGGAGCGGCGCGGACCTGCAGGTGCAGGGCGACGGCTGCGTCGCGGGCGACCTCAACGGCGACGGGAGGCCGGATCTCGTCGTCACGACCACAAGCGGCGTCGACCTGCTCTGGAACCGCGGCGGCGGCAGGTTCGTCGAAGGTGCGCGGGCCGCCGGCATGACGGCATCCGGCTGGTTCACGGGGGCGGCCGTCGCGGACGTGAACGGCGACGGCCGGCCCGACGTCTTCGTCGCCGGCTACAGCGACCCGAACGATCCCGTCGCGGGCTCGCTGGCCGGCTTCCCGACGAACGTCGCCGGCGTCCGCGATCGCCTCTATCTCAACGAGGGGAACGACGCATCGGGCCGCGCGCGATTCCGCGAGGTCGGCGCAGCGTCGGGCCTCGAGGTCGCCCAGCCCCGCCACGGGCTCGGCGCGGTCTTCCTGGACTACAACGGCGACGGCCGCCCCGACCTCTACGTCGCGAATGACGAAGACCCGAATCAGCTCTACGAGAACGTGGCGTGGCCCGGTGGGCCGAACGCCGACCCTGCGGGTCTCGGCTTCCGCTTCGAGGAGCGCGCCGCCGCGGAGGGCGTCGACGATCCCTTCGCCGGCATGGGCGTGGCGGTCGGCGGCGGTCGCCGTCCGGGCCTCGTGGTGACGAACTCGCGCGGCGAGCCGTCGGCTGCATTCCGGCGCATCGCGACCGCGGGCTCGCCCTCCTTCCGAGATGCCAGGTCATCGATCGATCCCGCACTCGGCACCGGTTTTGCCGGCTGGGGAGCGTCGTGGGTCGATCTATCGAACTCCGGCACGCCGGACCTCGTCCTGGCCGCCGGCGCGATTCCCGTCACGAGCCTCTTGCGCGACGCCGAGCCGGTCCGGGTGCTACGGCGTATCCACGGCACGCCCGAGCGCTACGCCGACGCGCGTGGGATCCTCGGGCCCGTCGGCCTGCGCCTGAACGGTCGCGGTCTCGCAGCCGCAGACGCAAGGAACGACGGGCGTATGGACGTCGCGATCAACACGGTCGGCGGCGCGCTCGTGCTGCTGCGCCCGAAGGGCGCGAGCGGGCACTGGCTCGACGTGCAGCTCTCGCGCTTCGCTCCCGGTGCCGTCGTCACCGTCGTGCTCCCGAACGGACGGGAACAGATCAGCACCATCCGTGCGGGCAGTAGCTACCTGTCGTCGGAGGACCCACGCGTCCACTTCGGCCTCGGGACGGCGACGAGAGTCGATCGCGTCACCGTGCGCTATCCCTGGGGTGCCACGAGCCGCCTGGGGGGGATGCGCGTCGACCAAGTCGTCGACGTCGCGGTACCCGAGTACAGGCCCGTGCGGAGAGCGGCAGCTGCGACGCCACTCCTCGGCAGCTGTACCCGCGCGGACCTCCACGGGGTGTCCGTCGCACGGTTCTGGAACGAGACCGCCGTCGCCGTACTCAGCGCGAGCGGCGCGACGCCTCCGGTACAGGCACGCGACCTTTTCCACCTGTCGGCCGCGGTGTGGGACGCGTGGGCGGCGTACAACCCGAAGGCACACGGCTATTTCGTCACGCAGAAGGCGAGCGCGCCAAACGTCCAGAGCGCGCGCGAAGCGGCGATCAGCTACGCGGCCTACCGGCTCTTGCTCTGGCGCGTCTCGTTCGGCTCGAATCTCGACCGCACGTTCGGGTTGCTGGCGGAACGGCTGCGGTCGCTCTGTTACTCACCCGGCTTCACGAGCACCGTCGGCACGTCTCCTGCGGCGCTCGGCAACCGCGTCGCGGCGGCCGCGATCGCGTACGGCCGTCACGACGGCTCGCTCGAGGCGCTGCACTACACCGACACGAGCTACGTCGCGGCGAATCAGCCGCTCGTCCTGAGCCAAGCAGGCTCGACGGTGCACGACGCGACGTTCTGGCAGCCGCTGGCCCTCGGCACCGTCGCCGCGCACGGGCTGGGGTCGATCCCCGCGCAGGTGCAGAGCTTCGTCGGCGCTCAGTGGGGCGGTGTCCGAGGCTTCGCGCTTCCTCCCGCGGTGAACGGCCTCCCGATCGACCCCGGCCCGCCGCCGTTCCGCGACCCGTCGGCGGCGGCGTACAAGCGGGCCGCGGTCGAGGTGATCCGGGCGACAGCGCCACCGACCGGGGCGGTTTCCGGCGACGCGTCGCCTCTCGCCTGGAACGTCATCGCCGACTCGTTGCGTGAGAGGCCGACCGCAGCGGGCCGGCTGCGCGGCGACGTCGCGCTCGACGTCGCACTGAACGGAGCGCTGAACGACGCAGCGATCGCAGCGTGGGGCGCGAAGCGCGCGTACCAGTCGCCGCGGCCGATCTCGATGATTCGCTACCTCGCCTTCCAGGGCCAGTCGAGCGAACCGAAGAGCCCGTCGTACAACGCCGACGGACTGCCGCTCATCCCCGGTCTGATCGAGCTGGTCACACAAGCGTCGAGCGCGCCGGGCCAGCGGCATGAGGCGTTCACCTCGGATGTGGGTCAGATCGTCGTACGCTCCGAGGGCCGGTGGGTCCTCGGCACGCGGTGGGCCCCGCCGATGCCGACACCGGCCTCACCGGGCTGGGTCTCGGAGCGAAGCGCGTTCGCGTACGCGGCCGACGAGGTGCTCACGTCGCTGACCGGCCGCTCGTTCGATCGACAGGCGGAACGGCTCGGCCGGTCGGGCGTCGAGAGCGGGATCGAGACGCCCGCCGACGCGAGCGCAGGCCGCTCGCTCGGCTCGACGGTCGGCAAGAGAGCGCAGGCGCGGGCGCAGCGGCTCTGGCGCGGCGTCGCGACGGGCTGATCGTCAGCGACCGGAACGGACCTGCAGGCGCCGCGCGATCGTGTCGAGCGTCACTGCGAGCAGGAGGATGGTGCCGGTGACGACGTAGATGACGCCGGTCGCATACCCGGCCGTGTTGAGGCCGTTCGAGACCGTCGCGATCACGAGCGCGCCGAGGAACGCGGCCCGCACCTCGCCGCGGCCGCCGAAGAGGCTCACGCCGCCGATCACCGCCGCTGCGATCGAGTTCAGCAGCAGCGTCCCGCCGCCGAAGTTGAGGTCGACCGAGTTCACGTTAGCGGCGAGGATGATGCCCCCGACCGCGGCCATGGCGCCCGAGATCATGAAGACGATGATGCGGATTCGCGGCACGTTGATGCCGGCGCGCCGCGCGGCCTCGGCGTTGCCGCCGACGGCGTACACGTGGCGGCCGAACGTCGTCCGCTTCGCGAGGAACGTCAGGACGACGAGTGCGATCACGACGAGGACGCCTGCGAGGGGGAGCCCGTGCGGCACCTGTGCGTGGTTGCAGATCGCGACGACGCCGAACGCCGCGACGGCGACGCCGACCAGCTTGGCGGCGACGATGCCGGGATTCGGAATCGCGACACCGGCCCGGTGCTTGCCGAACAGCCCCCCGAGCACCGTGACGACGTAGATGCCCGTGATGAGAGCCGCGATGATCCAGCCCGCCACGTTCGAGAAGAAGTAGCTTGCCGTGTAGTTGATCCAGCGGTCCTGGATGATGATCGAGCCCCGTTGCTCCAGGACATGCAGGATCACGCCCTGCCAGATCAGGAAGCCCGCGAGCGTGACGACGAACGACGGCACGCCGACGAACGCGACGATCGAGCCCTGAAGGAGACCGATCAGGGCGCAGACCACGCCCGCGATGACCATCGCGATCAGCCCGTTCACCACGTGCCCGCTACCTGGCAGCTGCAGCTCCGCCACCGTGATGGCGCCGATCCCTGCCACATAGCTGATCGAGAGGTCGATCTCGCCGAGCAGGAGGACGAAGACGACGCCGTACGCGAGCATCGCCGTCCCCGCCATCTGGATGATGACGTTGTCGAAGTTGTTCGCCGTGAAGAAGTTCGTCGCCTTGAAGCTGAAGAAGACGACGATGAAGACGATCCCGAGGGCGATCGGCAGCACGCCGAGATTGCCCGACTTGAGGTTGTCGATCCCGCGCCGATAGACGGAGGCGAGCCCGCGGGGCTCCGCTTCGGTCGGCGCGCCCGGATCTTGCCCGACGACCTCGGCCTCGGTTGTGCTCACGGCATGGCTCCGGCGGTCTGCGGGATGCCGGAGACCTTCGTCGGCACACCCGCGGTGATCGCCTGCACGACCTCCTGCTGGGTTGTCTTGTCGCGCTCGAAGACGCCGACCGTTCGCCCGAGGCGCAGCACGGTGATGCGGTTCGCGGTCTCGAAGACGTCGTGGAGGTTGTGCGAGATGATCACGACCGCGAGCCCCTGCTCGCCGAGGCGCCGGACAAGCGAGAGCACCTGCTCGGTCTGCGCGACCCCGAGGGCGGCGGTCGGCTCGTCGAGGATCACGAGCTTGGAGTTCCACTGGACCGCCTTGGCGACGGCGACCGACTGGCGCTGGCCGCCGGAGAGCGTCGCGACCGGCTGGCGGATCGAGTTGATCGTCGTGACGGCGAGCGACTTCAGCGTCTCGGCCGTCTTCTGCTCCATGATCGGCTCCTTCAGGCGTTGGAGCCGATCGTGCGCCTCACGGCCGAGGTACATGTTCTGGACGACGTCGAGGTTGTCGCAGAGCGCGAGGTCCTGGTACACGACCTCGATCCCGAGGTTGGCGGCGTCCTTCGGCCCGTGGATGTGCACCTCGTCGCCCTCGAACAGGATCTCGCCGCTGTCCGCGCTGTGGGTGCCCGCGACGCACTTGATGAGCGTCGTCTTGCCGGCGCCGTTGTCGCCGACGAGGGCCATTACCTCGCCACGGCGCACCTCGAAGTCGACGTCGCTCAGCGCCTGCACCGAGCCGAACGACTTCGTGATGCCTCGGAGTTGAAGGAGCGGAGTCTCGTCCACGGTTGTCGTTTCCTACCACATTGCCGGCGGAGGCGCCCAATGGGCGCCTCCGCCGAGCGCATGCGTCATCGGCCTACTTGCAGAGCTTCTTGTACACGCCGATGCAGACTTCGCTCCTCTTCAGGAACTTGTCCGTGAAGAGCCGCGTGTAGTTCGCCTTCGTGATCCAGACCACGGGAAGGGCCAGCGTCGGCTCACTTGCCGAGCCGTTCTTCCTCGTCGTGGTCGTCTTCGGCTTCTGGCCCTTGAGAAGCGCAACCGCAGCCTGGGCCGCAGCAGTCGCCTCGTCGGGAACGTACTTGTAGACCGTTCCCGTCTGCCAGCCGGCGAGGATGTACTGCACGCCCTGCGCACTCGCGTCCTGCCCGCTGAGCGGGATCGGCTTCAGATGACGGGCCTTGAGGGTTGCGATCACTGCGCCCGCGATGTTGTCGTTCGCAGCGATGGCGGCATCGATCTTGTTATTCGTCTTGACGAGCATCTGCGAGAAGATCGGCCCCGCGTTCGTTGCGAGCCAGTCGGGCACGAACTGCTGCGGGCCCTTGGTCAGCTTGCCGCTCGCGAAGAGCGGGTTCAGGACGGCGTCGTTGCCGCTCTTGAACCAGAACGCGTTCTGGTCGGTCTGACCGCCCCAGAGCTCGGCGACGACCGGCTTCGTCTTGCCCTTCAGCTGCGCCAGAATGCCGTTGGCCTGCGCCATACCGACCGACTTGCCGTCGAAGGTGACGTAGACCGAGGCGGTCCCGCCGATGACTTGGCGGTCGTAGTCGATCGCCTTCCCGCCTTTCGACGTGAAGAGCTTCTCGATCGACGAGGCCGAGCCGTTGTCGAGCGACGTCTCGACGACCACTTTTGCGCCCGCCGCCAGACACGCCTGCGCCTGGGCCTTCTGCTTCTGCGGATCGTTGAGCGCATTCGTGATCGAGTACGTGACGCCCGCCTTCTTCAGTGCGGCAGCGAAGGCAGGAGCGTCGAATTGCACCCAGCGGACGGACGACTTCGTATCCGGGAGCAGGACGCAGACCTGGATGCTGGCCGACTTCTTCGCGGGGCCCGCACTGGCGGTTGCCACCACGAGCGTTGCGAGGCCTGCAAGGACGACGAGTATCGTCGCCAGCCTCAATGGAGCCTTATGCACGTTGAAACTCCTTCGGTGGGGAGTGGTCGAAGTCAAACTTGCGGCTCCGGCGTGAGGATGTCAAGAGGCTCACCGGCTTTTTGCATGTTTGTGTCAGGAACCCACCCTGCACCAGGAGGCGCAAATGGATTTCACCGGCAAGACCGCAGTGATCACCGGAGCGAGCCGCGGCATCGGCGCGGCTGTCGCCCGAATGCTCCACGACCGCGGCGCAAATCTCGGCCTTGCCTCGAGAAGCGGCGCCGATCTCGGCCTCGATGGTGCCGTCGCACAACCCTGCGACGTCCGCGACATGGATGCGCTCGTGCGTCTCTGCGACGCGACGGCCGAACGGTTCGGCGGGATCGACATCGTCGTCGCGAACGCCGGCGTGGGAGCGTACGGGCCGTTTCTCTCCCTCTCGCGCGAGCATCTCGACGAGATGGTCGACGTCAATCTCAAGGGCACGCTCTACGCGATCCGCGCGGCTCTTCCCCATATGCTCGGCCGTGAGGGCGACGTCGTGACACTGGCATCGGAGGCGGGGCGGCGCGGGCTCCCGTACGAGGCCGTCTACTGCGCGTCGAAGTTCGGCCAGGTCGGCTTTACACGCGCCCTCGATCACGAGCTGCGAGAACAGGGCATCCGCTGCACGAACGTCTGCCCGGGTGGGGTCGCGACGGACTTCGCGCTCGAGGAAGGCCGAGGCCGCACGTCCGACGTGCTGCCCGGGATGATGACTGCCGAGGACGTCGCTGAGGTCGTGCTGTTCGTCCTCGAGCGACCGCGGCATCTGCGGATCCTCGAGACGGCCCTGCGGCCGGTGTCGGAGGCGTCCTGGGGATAAGGAGCGTTACGTCCTGAGCACGACTTCGAGCGCCGTGCCACGGCCCGGCGTCGAACGGAGCGAGAACCCGCCCTCGATCGACTCGGCACGCGCGCGCATGTTCTTCAGGCCCTGTCCGGCGTCGGCTTCCTCGCCGTCGAAGCCGTCGCCGTCGTCCGAGATCGTCACGAACCGCTCTCCGAACGGGCGCTGGCCGATCGTCACCTCGGCCCGCGTCGCGTTCGCGTGCTTGCGGACGTTGGCGAGCCCCTCCTGGACGATGCGGAAGATCTCGATCTGCTCGTCGGGGGCGAGACGGATCGTGCGGTCGACCTCGAGCTCCACCTCGAGCCCGCCGTCGGCCGTCAGCACGTCGACGTAGCGGCGGAGGGCGGCGTCGAATGGCGCGGTGCCGCTCGCCGACGAGAGAGCGAGAATCGCGAACCGCGCCTCCTGCTGCGCGAGGATCGCGGCCTCCTTGATGCGCGGCGCGCACTCCTCGACCGGCGCGCCGGCCTCGAGCATCGAAGCGTGCGTCGAGACTGCGAACAGGTACTGCGCGAGACCGTCGTGGATCTCGCGGGCGACGCGCGCGCGCTCGTCGGCGACCGCGCGCCCGAACTCTGCGAACTGAATCGCGCGCCAGGCGCCGATGAGGAATACGGCGAACGCCGCAATGCGCAGGAAGTCGCCCTGTGACACGAGCGAGCTCGCGAGCAGCGGCTGGAAGACGAGGTGGAGTGCCGCGAAGAGCATCAGCGTGAAGCCGAGCGCGAGCCAGCGTGCGAGGTCGTCGCCGCGGCGCACGAAGCGCATGCCCCAGCCGACGACCGCGACGAGCGTCACCAGCGCCTGGAGCGCGAGCGTGCCGGTGAGGTAGAACGGCTGCTGGTCGTGCGGCGGGTTGAGGCCCGGCAGCGCGGCGCCGAGCGCGCGCAGGAGCGACCAGGCGACGAAGAGTGTGATGCCGGCGGCGGCGACGGCGTTCGCGATCGACCAGTCGCGGTACTTGCTGCGGCCGCGCGTGAACGGGGCGGCTGCGATGAGCGCCATCCCGAGGATCGAGCCGATCAGCGCCGACCAGCTCTCCGCGGGCGCGACCTCGTGACCGGTGAAGCGCGGCCCGATCGCGAAGACCGCGGACGAGAGCGAAGTGACGAAGAACCCGCTCGCGAGGAGCAGGTCGACGCGGCGGCCTTCCGTCGAGTAGCGGGCGCCTGCGAGCACCGCGACGAGCAGGCCTGCGAGGGCCATCGTCGTCTGGAGGACGAGCCGGAGCTCCGGCAGGTCGTACGAGGTGCGGAGCACCGGGTAGTTCAGGAACAGGGCCAGGCTGGCGCCGAGCAGGCCGGCGAGGAGGATCTCTCCCC
>JBGPLW010000024.1:0-15561 GCA_041486645.1 Gaiellaceae bacterium
CGATAGCACCACTATCGGGGCTCCCTGCGTCCTTGCAATCGCGACGCCCATCGCACCCGTGCGACGAGCACCGCTCCGCCAAACCCTCCTAGCAGCGACGTGGCCCGCAGGGTCACGCTGGGCAGCATGCCGCTCTTCCAGGGCTTCGTCGGCGCCGCACTCGCCCGGTCGCGCTCGCGCGCTGGGCAAACGATTGCTGCATAGGAGGGCTCGGCGGAACAGTGGCTGAGCCGCAGGGCCGCGCTGGACGCCGCGCTGCCGCGTCCTCGGTCGCCCCGCTAGTACCACTAGCGGGGCTCCCTGCGTCCTTGCAATCGCGACGCCCATCGCACCCCTGCGACGAGCACCGTTCCGCCGAGCCCTCCTAGTCCTCCGCGACGAAGCCGACCGCGACGAAGAAGTTCATGCCGGCGAGCTGCGTCTTCGACGCGCGGTACAGGAAGTCGACGGTGGTCCCGTCCTTGCGCGTCAGCACGGACGTGCCGTGGCGGAAGCCGCGGGCGAGCATCTCGTCGAACTGCCTCGGGGCCTCGGGCGCCCGGGCGACCTCGTCGACGCGGAGCGCGAGCATCTCGTCACGCGTGTACCCGAGTGTCCGGCAGGCGCACTCGTTGACGGCGATGTACCGCATCTCGTCGTCGGCGATGAAGATGAGCGCCGGACCGCCGTCGACGGCCTCACCGAGGAGAGCGGTCTGGATCAGGGCTTCTGCGGCACCCACGGGGCGTCCATCTTAGGATCGCTCCGTGACTACGCCTAGTCCCGCCCTCGATCTCTTCCTCGAGCTCGCCGCGATCCCGAGCCCTCCGGGCGAGGAGCGGGCCGTCGCCGACGTCGTCCTGCGGTATCTGCGCGATCTCGGCCTCGAGGCGGACGAGGACGGCTGCGGCGCCGAGATCGGCTCGACGATGGGGAACGTCTACGTCCGCCTAGAGCCGACGGCCGACGGGACGCCGCTCTTCTTCTGCGCGCATCTCGACACGGTGCCGCCCTCGGGGCCGCTCGAGCCGGTCGTCGAGGACGGGATCGTCCGCAACGCCGGCGGCACGATCCTCGGCGCCGACAACAAGTCGGCCGTCGTCCAGATGCTCGAGGGTGTGCGCCGCGTGCTCGCGGAAGGCCGGCCGCACGCGGGGATCGAGCTCGTCTTCACGCCGAAGGAGGAGGTCGGGCTCATCGGCGCGTATGCCTTCGACCACGACCGTCTTCACGCCGACGTCGGCTACGTCTACGACCAGGCTGCGGCGCCTGGCGAGATCATTCTCGGTGCGCCGTGGTCGGAATCGATGGAGGTGCAGTTCCACGGGCGGGCCGCGCATTCGGGGATGTTTCCGGAGGAGGGGCGCTCCGCCATCCAGGCCGCAGCGAAGGCGATCGCCGATCTGCGGCTCGGTCGGGTCGACGAGGAGACGACGGCGAACGTCGGCGTGATCAACGGCGGCACCGCCGGGAACATTGTCCCGGAGTGGTGCACATTCATCGCCGAGGCGCGGTCGCAGAGCCAGGCGAAGCTTCATGGGCTCGTACAGGAAATGCTCGACGCGTTCACGTTCGCGGCCACCGCCGCCGACTGCGAGGTCGAGTGGCAGCTGCGCAAGAGCTACCACGGGTACACGTTCAAGCGGGACGACGACGTCGTTCGGCTGGCGGCGACAGCGCTTGCGGCGTGCGGCTACGAGCCGACCTACGCGATGTCGGGCGGCGGCGCGGACGCGAACGTCTTCAACGAACGCGGGCGACGGTGTGTGAACCTCGCGAACGGCATGACCGACATCCATACCTCCGACGAGCGCATCACCGTCGATGACCTCGACGGCATGGTCGAGGTGACGCTCGCGCTTATCGACGCCGCGCGCGCGGCTTGATGGAGGAGAGGCGCCTCGGGCCGGTCGTCGGCCTCGGCACGTGGAACACCTTCGGTCCCGACGCAGAGCTCGCCGGGCAGATCGTCGGCGCCGCGCTCGAGGCAGGCGTTCGCGTCTTCGACTCGTCGCCGATGTACCGGGGCGCCGAGGCGTCGCTCTCCACCGCGCTTGCGCATCGGCGCGCGGAGGCGACGGTCGCGACGAAGATCTGGGCCGAGTCGGCCGACGAAGGGCGCGAGCAGTACCGGCGTCAGCGCGAATGGTTCGGCCGCGTCGAGATCGAGCAGATCCACAACCTCGCCGCCTGGCGCGCGCAGCTCGAATGGCTCGCGGAGGAGAGAGAGGAGGGAAGGATCGACAAGCTCGGCGTCACGCACTACGCGCGGAGCGCATTCGGCGATGTCGCGGAAGCACTGCGCACGCGCCGGTTCGACGTCGTGCAGCTCCCGTACAACCCGCGCGAGCGCGACGTCGAGCGCGAATTGCTGCCGCTCGCAGCGGAGCTCGGCATCGCGGTGATCGCGATGCGCCCGCTCGGGGAGGGTGCGCTCGTGCGCCGCACGCCGAGCGAGCGAGACCTTGCACCGCTTCGCCCCTTCGGCGTCGAGACGTGGGGGCAGGCACTTCTGAAGTGGGTGCTCTCCGACGACCGTATCGACCTTGCGATTCCAGCGACCTCGCGCCGCGAGCGGCCCGCGGAGAACGCCGCCGCCGGCGAGCCGCCGTGGTTCGGCCGGGACGAGCGCGCGCTCGTGGAACGGCTCGCCGCATGAGCTGCGCATTGCGGGACCCGGATGCGGCTCCGTGACCGCCGTCGGGTATTGTCCCGCGCGTCGTGCGCATCGGGGTCGCCAAAGAGATCAAGACCGACGAGTACCGCGTCGCGCTGACGCCTGCGGGCGCGCGCGAGCTCGTGCTGAAGGGCCACGAAGTGCTCATCGAGAGGGCGGCAGGTGACGGCAGCTCGTTCCCGGACGCCGAGTACGAGCGTGCCGGCGCGCGCATCGTCTCCGTGGAGGACGTCTGGTCGCAGGCCGAGATGCTCCTCAAGGTCAAGGAGCCGATCGCGGCCGAGTACGGACGCCTGCGCGACGGGCTCGTGCTCTTCACGTACCTCCACATCGCAGCCGACGAGCCGCTCACGCGCGCGCTCGTCGACAGCGGCATTGCCGCTGTCGCCTACGAAACGGTCGAGACCGACGACCGCAGGCTGCCGCTTCTCGCGCCGATGAGCGAGATCGCCGGCCGCCTCGCGGCGCAGGCGGGCGCGTACTTCCTCGAGAAGCCGCTCGGCGGCCGTGGGCTGCTCCTCAGCGGCGTCCCCGGGGTCTCACCCGGGCGCGTGCTCGTGCTCGGCGGCGGTGTCGTCGGCTACAACGCCGCGATCATCGCGATCGGGCTCGGCGCGCAGGTGACGATCCTCGACAAGTCGATCGACCGGATGCGCTACCTCGACGAGATCCTCTCCGGCCGCGTCAGCACGGTCATGTCCTCGGCGCTCCAGATCGAGTCGTCCCTTGCCGAGGCGGATCTCGTGATCGGCGCCGTGCTCGTACCGGGTGCGCGTGCCCCGAAGCTCGTGACGCGCGAGATGCTCGGCGTGATGAAGAAGGGCGCCGTGATCGTCGACGTGGCGATCGACCAGGGCGGCTGCGTCGAAACGGCGAAGCCGACGACGCACAGTAATCCGGTGTACGACGTCGACGGAATCACGCACTACTGCGTTGCGAACATGCCCGGCGGTGTGCCGATCACGTCGACGAAGGCGCTCACCAACGCGACGCTCCCGTACGTCGAGGCGATCGCCGAGCACGGGCTCGCGGAGGCGGTCGCGCGCGACCCGTCGCTCAGCCGCGGCGTCAACGTCGTGGACGGCAAGATCACGTACGAGCCGGTCGCCGAGGCGCACGATCTCGAGTACACGCCGCTTGACCTGCTCAGAAGCTTCGCTTCTTCGCCGGGATAGGCACGCGTGACGGGCCGCCCGTGCGCTCCGGCGAGAGCGTGGTCTCGCCTCCGCGCTCCAAAGCCAATCCACCACGAGCCCGCTCGCGCTGCCGGAGGTTGGACGCAACCTGGCTTCAGCCAGGTTGCGGTCGTTTGACGCCCGCTCTAGCTCTCGCTCACTGTCGGGAGTTTCGGCTTCTTGGCCGGCGTCAGCCGGACGACGAGCCACGTCACCCCGGCCGCGAACGCGATCACGGCGGCGATGTAGACGACGAAGACGAGTAGCCCGAGAACGGTGCCCATGCCGAACCTAGAATAGCCGCGTGGCCAAGACCTCGGGACCGCGGGCCTGCGTGATCGTGCTCGACGCCGT
The DNA here is from genome assembly GCA_041486645.1 of Gaiellaceae bacterium. Classification (GTDB taxonomy): domain Bacteria; phylum Actinomycetota; class Thermoleophilia; order Gaiellales; family Gaiellaceae; genus Palsa-739. The sequence goes on from JBGPLW010000024.1 coordinate 4,186, forward strand.
CGGCGCGGGCGCGCTGCCGGACGCCGACGAGTACGGCGACGAGGGCTCGAACACGCTCGCGAACGTCGCGAAGGCCGTCGGCGGCCTCGATCTGCCGAACATGGAGGCCCTCGGGCTCGGCAACGTCGAGGAGCTCGAAGGCTGTCCGCCGCAGCCGGGCGCTCCCGCGGTCGCGGGCCGGCTTCTCGAACGGTCGAAGGGAAAGGACACGACGACCGGCCACTGGGAGCTGATGGGCGTCGTCACGACGCAGGCGTTTCCGACCTACCCGCACGGGTTTCCGCACGACGTGATCGACCCGTTCATGCACCGCACCGGGCGCGGCGTGCTCGGCAACAAGGCGGCGTCGGGCACCGAGATCATGCAGGAGCTCGGCGAAGAGCACCAGAAGACCGGCAAGTGGATCGTCTACACGTCCGCCGATTCCGTCTTCCAGATAGCCGCGCATGAGGAGACCGTGCCGCTCGCCGAGCTGTACGAGGCCTGCAAGATCGCGCGCGAGATCCTCACCGGGAAGCACGCAGTCGGCCGCGTGATCGCGCGCCCGTTCATCGGCACGCCCGACAACTACGTGCGTACGCCGAACCGGCACGACTACTCGCTCGTGCCGCGGCGGCCCAACTACCTGTCGCTCGCGCGCGACGCCGGCAAGAAGGTGTACGGCGTCGGCAAGATCGGCGACATCTTCGCGGGCGTCGACATCGACGAGTCGCATCCGGCGAAGTCGAACATCGACGGCATCCAGCAGACGGAAAAGCTCCTCCAGGAGCTCGACGACGGGTTCATCTTCGTGAATCTCGTCGAGACCGACTCGCTCTGGGGCCACCGGAACGACCCCGTCAACTTCCATCGCTGCCTCCAGGACTTCGACCGCCGCCTGCCGGATCTGCTCGACGCGCTGCGCCCCGGCGATCTGCTCATTCTCACCTCCGATCACGGCTGCGATCCGACCACGCCTTCGACAGACCACTCGCGCGAGCACGCGATGCTGCTCGCGTACGTCGCCGGCCGCAATGCCGCCGGTCGGATCTACGAGGGCGAGTTCGCAGACGTCGGCGCAACGGTGAACGCATGGCTGAACGGCAAACCGCCGGCACGCGGCATCCCGGGCCAGCCGATCGTCGTGCCATGAGGCTCGACAACCCGGTGCTCGTCCGCTGGGAGTACGCGAGTGAGGAGCGCCTTGCGAAGCGCAACGAGATCTTCCGTGCGCTCATCCAGGGCGACAACCCGGAAGATGTTGCGGTCGCCGCGGCGGCGGAGATCCGCCCGAAACGCCTGCTCGATGTGGGTTGCGGCCCGGGGCAGCTCACGCGCCGGTTCGTCGACGAGGTCGGGGCGGACGTGTCGGCGATCGATCTCTCCGCGCGCATGGTCGAGCTTGCACGCGCGCTCGGACTTGACGCCAGCGTAGGCGACGCCGAGCAGCTGGCGTTCGGCGACGACGAGTTCGACTGCGTGTTTGCGGGCTGGGTGCTCTATCACGTTCCGGGGCTTACGCAGGCGATCGCCGAGTGCGCACGCGTGCTTCGCCCGGGCGGACGCCTCGTCGCGTCGTCCTACCGCGAGGACAACCTGTCGGAGTTGTGGGAGTTGATCGACCCCGGCCTCGAGCCGCGCGACCCGCTCACCTTCAACCGCGACAACGGCGAGGAGTTGCTTCGCCGGTCGTTCCAACGGGTTGAGCGGCGCGACGTCGAAGCGAGCCTCGTCTTCCCGGACACCGACTCCTTGCGGGCATTCGTGGCCGCGACGATCGACCGTGCGCACCTCGCGCCCTTGGTGCCGGAGATCGTAGAACCGTTCCACGCGACGACGCGGCACGTCGTCTTCGTCGCGGAGGGGCCGCGGTGATCCGCGTCTCCGAGCTGATCGAGCGCAAGCGCGACGGGCACGAGCTGCCGGCGGACGAGATCGCCGAGCTCATCCTCGAGTACACGCGCGGGGAAGTGCCGGACTACCAGGTCGCCGCGTTCCTGATGGCGGTCTACTTCCAGGGGCTCTCGAGCGCGGAGACGTTCGCGCTCACGGACGCGATGGTACGGAGCGGCGAGACGATCGACCTCGGTGGCGCGCTCGGCCGGCGGGTGGTCGACAAGCACTCGACCGGCGGCGTGGGGGACAAGACGACGCTGGCCGTCGGGCCGATCGTCGCGGCGTGCGGCGTGCCGTTCGGGAAGATGAGCGGCCGCGGGCTCGGGCACACCGGCGGCACGCTCGACAAGCTCGAGGCGATTCCGGGCTTCAACGTCGAGCTGACGACCGCCGCGTTCGTCGAGCAGGTGCGGGAGATCGGGATCGCGATCGTCGGACAGACGGCCGACCTCGTGCCGGCGGACAAGAAGCTCTACGGCCTGCGCGACGTCACGGCGACCGTCGACAACGTCTCGTTGATCGCAGCCAGCATCATGTCGAAGAAGATCGCCGCCGGCGCCGACGCGATCGTGCTCGACGTGAAGGTCGGGGACGGCGCGTTCATGAAGACGCTGGCGGATGCGCAGGTGCTCGCCGAGACGATGCTCGCGCTCGGGCAGCGTGCGGGCCGCGACGTCGTCTGCGTGCTCACCGACATGGACCAGCCGCTCGGGCGCGCGGTCGGCAACGCACTCGAGGTGCGCGAGGCGGCCGCCACCGTCCGCGGCGACGGCCCGCCCGACCTCACCGAGCTCGTGCTCGCCTCGTGCGCGCACCTGCTCGCGCTCTCGGATCTCGGCGTCGACGCCTCGGAGTCACGACGCCGCGCGGAGGCAGCCGTCGCCGACGGCACCGCCTATGCCGCGTACGAGCGCTGGGTGCGCGCACAGGGCGGCGACCCCGATGACGCGGCGCTCCCCCGTGCGCCGTTCGTCCGCGAGGTGCTTGCTCCGCGGGCGGGCTACGTGCACGGGCTCGGCGCGCACGCGATCGGCGTCGCTGCGCTCCACCTCGGCGCCGGCCGGCTCGAGAAGGACGACGTGATCGACCATGCGGTCGGCATCGTCTGCCTCAAGAAGCGCGGCGACGCGGTCGCGGACGGCGACCCGCTCGCCGAGATCCACGCGCGGGACGAGGCGAGCGCGGACGAGGCGGCGGCCGACGTGCTCGCGGCGTACGAGCTCGGTGACGAGCCGCCGCGGCATCGCGCGATCGTGCTCGACACGATCGGCTAGACGGCGTCAGCTCGACGCGGACGGAACGCCGCGCTCGGCCTTGCGGCCGTGGCGGCGCCGCACGAGCTCCCGTGCGACGAGCCAGCCGGTGACCGCGAGGGCGAACGGCACGACATTCGGCCAGTCTGCGTTGTTCGCGAAGATGATCTCCGTGAACACGACGCCGAGGGTGAATCCGGCGAGTGCTCCGACGATGCCGGCCACGATGGCCACACGCTGAGTGAAGCACCGATCGGCCTGGTCGGCAAGGGTCGCGGCACTAGGCTGGCCTCGTGCCCGAGCTGCCCGAGGTCGAGACCGTTCGCACGCGGATCGCACCCGTGCTCGAAGGGCGCCGCTTCGAGCACGTCGAGATCAACGACCCACGGCTCGTGCGTCCGTACGATCCCGCCGAGGTCGCGGCCGAGCTCGTCGGCGAGCGTGTCGCCGCGGTCGAGCGTCGTGGCAAGTATCTGATTGTTCGGTTCGAATCCGAGCGGGCTCTGCTGATCCACCTCCGGATGACGGGGTCGCTGCGCCACTACGACTCGGGTCTCGACGAGGACACGCATCGCAGGGCTGTTGTCAGGTTAGATAACGGGTCGGACGTCGCCTACCGCGATGTGCGCCGCTTCGGCACCTGGCTCCTCCTCGAGCCCGGCGAGCTCCAGCCGTACCTCGCGGCGAAGGTCGGCGACGAGCCGCTCGACGCGGGTTTCACGGCCGCTCGCCTCGGCGCGCGCATTGCGAAACGCCGGGCGCCGATCAAGGCCGCGCTCCTCGACCAGCGCACACTCGCGGGCCTCGGGAACATCTACGTCGACGAGGCGCTGTGGCGCGCGCGGATCCACCCGCTGCGCCCGGCCGAGAGCATCGACCGGAACGAGCTCCGGCGGCTGCACAACGCGATCCGCGCCGCGCTCGAGCACGGGATCGCGCGCCAGGGCTCGACGCTCCGCGACTACCGCCTGCCGGACGGGGCCGAGGGCGAGATGCAGAACGAGTTCAAGGTGTACGGGCGCGGCGGCGAGCCGTGCGACCGCTGCGGCACGCCGATCGCGAACTCACGTGTCGGCGGGCGCGGAACGTGGTTCTGCCCCACGTGCCAAATTGGAGCGGAATCGGGGACAGACTGAAGTCAGTCCCCGATCCTGCATTCGTTCTCAGGCGGCGAGCAGCGCGTCGAGCCGGCCCTCGCGCTCGAGGCGCCGGAGCTCGGTGTAGCCGCCGATCGGCTCGCCGTCGATCAGGATCTGCGGCACGGTCCAGCCGCCGGTCAGGTCGTGGATGCGCTGCCGGAACGCGGGATCGCCGTCGAGATGGATCTCCTGGTAGGGGAGCGCCTTCTCGTCGAGGAGCGCCTTTGCGCGGTCGCAGTAGCCGCACCAGCGCGTCGTATACATCTGAATCCTGGGCACTCAAGGTTCTAACGCATACCCGGCTCGGTCCGTTCCCGCCTATAGCCTTGTTCGGGCATGGCCGGCCGCACTTACACGACCGAGGCCGTCGTGCTCCGGTCGATCCGGTTCGGCGAGGCCGACCGCGTCCTCCATCTCTACACGGCCGACCGGGGCCGCATCGGCGCCGTCGCGAAGGGCGTCCGGAAGACGAAGTCGCGCTTCGGCGGGCGCCTCGAGCCGCTCTCGCACGTCGAGCTCCAGCTCCACGTCGGCCAGGGCGAGCTCCAGACGATCACCGGCGTCCAGCTGATCCGCTCGCACCAGCCGGCGCGCGACGACTACTACCGCCTGAGCGCCGGCCTGATCGGCGCGGAGGCGATGCTCCGCCTCTTCACCGAGCAGGAGCGGAACGAGCGTGCATTCACCGCGCTCACGCGCTTCCTCGACCTGCTCGACGAGACGCCGCACGCGGCCGAGCGGCCGACGCTCGATCCGCTCGGGCTCTCGTTCCAGCTGAAGCTTCTCTGGCTGAGCGGCTACCTGCCGCATCTGACGAGCTGCGTCGAGTGCGGGGCGGACGGCGCGAATCTCGCGGGCTACTCGCCGCGCGCCGGCGGGGCGGTCTGCCAAGCCTGCGCGCCGAAGGCGGAGGCGCTCGCGCTCAGCGCCGAGGGGATCGTGGGAGTCGAGACGCTGCTCTCGAGCCCCCTCGCCGACGCCGCCACACTCGGCTTGAGCGAGCGCGCGACGCGTGACGCGCTCCGCATCGTCACGGCGAGCTACGAGTACAACGGCGGCTTCCGCCTGCGGACGCTCAGCGCGTGAGGCGCGATCTCGACGACGGCTACGAGCTCGACGACGACCGGGGACGGCTCGACCGAGAGGCCGTGCACGCGTACCTCAGCGGTGAGTCGTACTGGGCCGAAGGGAGGACGCGCGAGCGGCAGGACGAGCTCATCGACGCGAGCGACCACGTCGTCGGGCTCTACAAGGATCGCGCGCAGATCGGCTTCGCGCGCGCAGTCGACTGCGACGCCGCCGGCTTCGTCTATCTCGCCGACGTCTACGTGCTCGATGCGCACCGCGGCCGCGGGCTCGGCCTCGAGCTCGTGCAGGAGATCGTCGAAAACGGGCCGTACCCCGATCGCCGCTGGGTGTTGCACACGCGGGACGCGCACGCGCTCTACGAGAAGGTCGGCTTCCGTCCGAACGAGCGGCTGCTGGAACGGGGCACCGCGCGGGCTTAGGCCTCGATTTCGTTCCGCTGGGCTCGGGGTCTCGCACTGTCTACGCGCTCTGCGAGTGCGTATTCGACAGCGCCGTCGATGCCCATGCTCTGCCCCTGCATCCGCGCGATTGCGAATGCAGTCTCCCCGGTCTCCTCTTGCGAAGCCGCCAGGAAGCGATCGCGGATCGATCGCTCGGCGCGCGAGGGCGGGGCCTGGATCGACTCGTGTATCGCCTCGGCGGCTCCAGCGAGTGTGGCGGCTCGGGTCGCTTGTCCCTCGGCGGCTGCGACTCCCGCGAGGATGTGCAGGCACTCGCCGATCGTCCACTTGTTGCCTGCTTCCCGTGAGAGCAGCAGCGCCTCCGTCGCGAGCGAGGCGGCTTGGTCACAGTCGACCTCGAAGAGCGCGACGAGTGCCAGGTTCGCGAGCGCAGTAGCGACGAGGAGCAAGTTTGCAAGCTCCCGCCCTAGAGAGAGACTCTCGTCGAGCAACTCCCGCGCGCGCATGTGGTCTCCCTCGAGGAACGCAGTCGCGCCGAGATAGGCGAGCGAGTTGGCGGTATTTCGCTTGTCGCCCCGCTCGCGCCGTAGCGCGAGGCTTTCCTCAAGGAGTTCCCGTGCGTGGGCGTAGTCGCCCCGGTCGAGCATCGCGCAGCCGAGGCTGTGGAGCGCCGCCGCGGTGGCCATCTTGTTCTCAGCCTTACGAGCCTCCGCGAGCCCCTCTTGCGCGAGGAGCGCTGCACGCTCGTGGTCACCCTGGGCAGATGCGATCCAGCCGATGTCCGCAAGCGCAAAGACAAGGCCCTCGCTGTCGCCGATCTGCCGGCTGAGCGCCGCGGACTCCTGCAGGTGGGGCAGCGCCTGGTCGTAGTCTCCCTGGGCTAGTGCCACGCGGCCGAGGCCGTACACCGCCTTCGCACGGATGGCGGGCGACGCGGATTCTGCCTGGGCGAGGGCTGCCTCGAGCCAGCGTCGCGTCTCCGTCAAGTAGCCGCGTGCGACCCACGCTCGGCGCAGCGACCCGATCAGCCGGAGCGCCAGGTCGACCTCGCCGCTGCGGAGTGCCCACTCGAGCGCGACGCGGAAGTTGTCGTGATCGGCCTCGAGCCGCTGGAGCCACTCCGCTTGGTCGGCGCGTAGGATTTCTGGTTCCGCCTGCTCCGCGAGAAGAAGGAAGTGCTCCGCGTGCCGGCGGCGATGCTCGTCAGCATCGCTTCCGTCTTCAAGCCGCTCGAGCGCGTATTCGCGAACCGTGGCGAGCATGTCGAAGCGCGGCTCTCCTTCCAGACCTTCGCGTTCGCGAAGCAGGCTCTTGTCCACGAGCGATGCGAGTTCGTCGAGAGTGGCGCCGCAGACGGCCTCTGCCGCTTCGAGGGTGCGGCCGCCCATGAAGCAGGCGAGGTGTGCGAACAGGGTCTGCTCGCTCGCAGAGAGGAGGTCGTAGCTCCAGTCGATCGTTGCCCGGAGCGTCTGCTGTCGTGCGGGTGCCTCGCGGGCGCCGCCGGTCAACAGTGGTAGGCGCTGTCCCAGTCGCGCCAACAGCGCCTGCGGCGTGAGTAGCCGGACCCGAGCGGCGGCAAGCTCGAGCGCGAGCGGGAGCCCATCGACCCGCAGGCAGATCTCCGCGACTGCGTGCGCGTTGTCTTCGGTGAGTTCGAAACCTGGCTTGAGTGCTTGTGAGCGCTCGACGAAGAGGGCGACCGCGGGCAGATCGCACAGAGCAGCAAGGGCCGGAAGCGCCTGGGGATCGGGAAGTTCGAGCGGCGGGACAGGGTACTGGTGCTCCGCGGTGAGACGGAGCAGCGCGCGACTCGTCACGAGCAGTTTCAGGCCAGGCGCTGACTCGAGCAGCTCGCCGAGCAGCGCCGCCGCCGGCAGGAGCTGCTCGAAGTTGTCGATCAGGAGCAGGAGCTGACGTCCATGCACGAAGCGCTTCAGCCTCAGTTCGAGGGGCTCCTCGGCCTCGGCGAGCTCGAGCGCTTGTGCGATCGTGGCGGCGACCAGGTCCGGGTCGGTGAGACGGGCGAGCGGAACGTGAAACACGCCGTCGCGAAACTCACCGACGAGCTCTGCGGCGACCTGGAGGGCGAGCCGCGTCTTGCCGATCCCGCCCGCACCTGTGAGCGTGAGCAGGCGAATTGATTCACCGCGGAGGAGCTCGCAGCACGCCACGACCTCGCGCTGCCGCCCGATCAGCGGCGTCACCGAAGCGGGGAGGTTGGTCGGGGGCTTCGGGGGTTCGTCCTGTTCGCGCGGCGACCCGGCACCACGAGGCGCATCGAGAGCCGGGTCCTGCGCGAGGATCTGTCTCTCGAGGGTCTTCAGCGCCGCGATCGGTTCGATGCCAAGCCCCTCGACCAACACACGGCGAGCGTTCTGATACTCCGCCAGCGCCTCGGCCTGCCGGCCTGCGCGGTAGAGGGCGACCATCAGGTGCGAGCGCAGGCGCTCTCTCAGCGGATGCGCTGCGACGAGCGCCTCCAGCTCGCCGACGAGCTCGGCGTCACGACCGGCGGCGAGGTCGGCCTCGGCCCGATCCTCGACCGCTACCAGCCGAAGTTCCTCGAGACGCGCGATTTCGCCTTGCGCGAAGGCCTCGTACGTGAAGTCGGCAAATGGCGCTCCGCGCCAGATCCGCAGCGACTCGTGCAGGTCGGCTGAGGCCTCCTCGATGTCACCGGCAGCCAGCCGTTTGTGGCCGCGCGCCGCCAGCAGCTCGAACTGTGACGCGTCGATCTCCTCGACGGCGGCAGTCAGCGTGTAGCCGCCACTGCGCGTCACAAGGAGGTCGTCGCGCCCCAGGGTCTTCCGCAGCCGCGAAAGATGCACCTGCAGGCCCTTCGCCGCCGTCGCCGGAGGCTTTGCGCCCCAGAGCTCCTCGATCAGCGTGTCGGCCGAAACGACCTCGTTCGCGTGTAACAGCAGGATCGCCAACAGCTGACGCTGCTTGCTCCCGCCAAGCTCGAGCCGCCGTTCTTCGACGAACACCTCGAGCGGACCGAGGATTCCGAACTTCATCCTGCACGGCCAAGCTAGCGCGGCCCCGAACGAAAGTCGAGCAGGCCGATTACCGGGCTGTAACCGCCCGGCTGCCGGGCCGCAACCGGCCCCGCGCACCATCGAGCCAATCGACCGAAACCGTCGGTCAGCCAGCAAGGAGATGCACACCATGAAGGTCCGCACCGCCATCACACTCGCGTTGCTGGTAGCGGCGATCGCCGCGCCCGCCGCACTGCCTGCCGGCTCCCCGGACGCGCTCGACCGGGCCGTCAGCACGCATCGCACTTCCAACACGCTCGACCCGGCGATCGCAACCGCCATCGCAGACCGCCGGCCTTCGGCTTCTCCTGGGTTCGAGAACCCGGCGAGGACGCCGCAGCCGCGCACTGCGGTCGAGCGGGTCGTAACCGGAAGCGCAGTCCGCCCGTCCTCGGCTTCTCCTGGGTTCGAGAACCCGGCGAGGACGCCGCAGACGAGCACACCGGTCGAGCAGGTCGTAACCGGAAGCGCGTTCGGCTGGGGAGACTTCGCCATCGGCGCAGGCTCAATGCTCGGACTCGTCCTGCTCCTCGGCGGCCTCCGCGTCGCAGCCCATGCACTGCGCTCCAAGCGCGGTCACCCGTCGACAGCCTGACCGACCCCGCTACTTCCGCGCTGCGGGCGGGTCTTCGACCCGCCCGCAGCCTTCTCAGAACGGCCGCGAGCGCTAGCTCGCAGCGGCGAGGTTCGAGAAGCTGAGCGTTCCGCGCTCGCACACCGGCGTCGGCGGCGCGATCGGCGCATCGAGCGTGCCCTTGCCGACCGTGAGCCGGATCGTGTACGACGTCCGCTCGCACGGCCCGGCGGTCTGCTCGGTCTCGCCGGGCACGTCCGGCGAGAAGCGCGCGTCGGCGGTCGCCGCATCGCCCGGCTTCAGGTCGACTTGGGCGGCGGTCGCCCCCGGCTGCGCGGGCGAGACGTTCGTCGGCAGCTTCCCGCCCTGCTGGTCGAGGAGCTGGGCCGGGAGGATCCCCGAGACGAAGCACGTCGAGTCGCCCTGGTTCGTCAGGCGCAGCCGATAGCCGATCTGCCCGGCGCCCGCGCTGCCCAGAATCGTCGCGAAGGTGCCGGTGAGGGCAGAGGCGAGGCACGGCGCCGCCGCCTCGTTCGCCTGCGTCGTCACGGTCTTCGTCGTTGTGAGCGTCTGCGTCACCGTGACCGTTCTCGTGCCGCCGCAGGCAGCGAGCCCGAGCACGCACGCGAGTGCGAGAGCTGCGCGCATCATGTCTTCGGGGACCTCCATTCGCGCTCAAGCGCATCGTCGAGCCACGCGGCAACGCCGGAGATCGGCAGCCGCTCCTGGGAGAGCGAGTCGCGGTCGCGGACGGTCACGGTCTCGTCCTCGAGTGTCTGGTCGTCGATCGTGAACGCCCAGGGCGTGCCGATCTCGTCCTGCCGCCGGTAGCGGCGGCCGATCTGCCCGCTGTCGTCGTGCTCAACCGTGTGCCGGCGCCGCAGCTCCTCGAAGAGCGCCCGGGCGCGACCCGCCATGCCCTCGTCGCGCGGCACGAGCGGCAGCACGGCCGCCTTCACCGGTGCGACCGCGGGATGCAGGCGGAGCACCGTCCGCTCGCGCTCGCCGACGACCTCTTCGTCGTAGGCGTCGCAGAGCATGGCGACGAAGATCCGCTCGATCGACACGGCAGGCTCGATGACGTAGGGCGTGTAGCGCTCGCCCTCCTGGCCGACGAACTCGAGCTTCGTGCCGGACGCCTGCGTGTGCTGCCTGAGGTCGTAGTCCCCGCGGTTCGCGACGCCCTCGAGCTCCTGCCACCCGATCGGATAGTGGTACTCGATGTCGCTCGTGCCGCTCGAATAGTGCGAGCGCTCCCTCGCTTCGTGCTCGCGGACGCGGAGCATGCTCTCGCGGATGCCGAGACCCGTGTACCACGTGTACCGCTGCTCGACCCAGTAGCGGTACCACTGCTCGGCCTCCGCGGGCGGGACGAAGTACTCCATCTCCATCTGCTCGAACTCGCGCACGCGGAAGAGGAAATTGCCGGGCGTGATCTCGTTGCGGAACGACTTGCCAACCTGCGCGATCCCGAACGGCGGCTTGCGCCGCGCGAGCTGCAACACGTTCTTGAAGTTGATGAAGATGCCCTGCGCCGTCTCGGGACGAAGATACGCCGAGGACGATGCGTCCTCCATCGCGCCGACCTGCGTCTCGAACATCAGGTTGAACTGGCGAGGCTCGGTGAGGTCGCACTCGGAGTACTCGCCCGGATGCTTCGACGGCTTCTTGCCGCACTGCGCGTCCAGAAGCCGGTCGGCGCGGAAGCGCAGCTTGCACGTGCGGCAGTCGATGAGCGGGTCGCTGAAGCCGGCGACGTGCCCCGAAGCCTCCCAGACCGCCGGGTTGAGGATGATCGCCGAGTCGATCGCGACGATGTCGTCGCGTTCCTGCACCATCGCGCGGAACCAGAGCGAGCGGATGTGGTTCTTCATCAGGACGCCGTAATGGCCGTAGTCGTAGGTCGAGCCGAGGCCGCCGTAGATCTCGGAGGACGGGAAGACGAAGCCGCGGCGGCGGCACAGCGAGACGATCTTGTCCATGGTCACGTCGGTCATCGGGCCGTAC